>JAPLUM010000205.1 GCA_026397605.1 Verrucomicrobiota bacterium
AAGGCTGCGTCAAAGCAAAGGTGCCAGGACCGATCTCGATGACCGCACCCTCCGCACTCGGAGATACAATGGCGGTGAGTTCGTCCACCGTTACTCCAGGTTGTGCGACGACTGAAGCGGCGACTAAAAGACAAAGAAGGATAGCGATGTGCTGCATAAGATGGATTGAGGATTATTCACTAATGTATAGGTCCATGCGGGCGCGACTGCCAGCCCATTTGAGCGCGTCATTGCCGATGAGTTTGGTCTCGTTGCCACGTGTGTCGCGGATGTGGAGTTTGTGATTGGACGAATAAACGCTGGTGCCATAGATGACGGCCATGCGGCTTTCGCGGTTTTCAAAAATGGGCCGATCCTCGGGGATCTTTTGCAGCGGATAAATGAAGGCTCCGAGGATTTCTGTTGTCGCCCCATGTTCGGCGAGGAGCTTTTGGCTTTGGTATTCGGTCTTGAAGCCGAGTGACCAGATCGTGCTGCCTTGACTGTGAATGCAGGGACCTGCCGCGTGGCTTTCGGGATTCCACTGGCGCACCCAGACGCGCTGAGGATGATCGAAGTGCCAATCGGCTCCACCGATGTCTTCACCGAAGAGTTTGCCGCCAGCCATGCCCGTGGAATAACGTTTCGGCGTGCTGCTGCGAAGCACGAGTGTGGCTGGGGAAGCATGCCTCAAGTGGACACAGCCGAGGCGGTGGAGCACGAGGGTGCGCGTGGCATCGGGCTCGTCAAAGATGAGCAACGGCGGTGGTGCTGAGGCGCTGTCTGTTTGCTCGCGCTTATCGCTGTCCTTCCAGACGCTGGGGTGCCAGTTGATCTGACCGCCGAAACCGATGAGACGCTCCACCTTGCCATGCAGATGAATCGGTGTGTGAAACTGAAGACGTGCATTGCAGGGCAGATAAATCACGCGCGCCCCGCTCTCAATGGCTGCTTGCAGCATGGGCGAGCAGTTTGAGTGCGCCCTTCGCGGCGCCAAAGCCATTCACGATCTGATCACCGATGTATTCAGCGAGATCAGGACCAGTAACGGCTTCATCACGCCACTCCTGCGGCTTGGATGACACGAGCACGCGCTTGGCTAAGGCTTGGTCGTAACCGCTGGTCTTCACGCGCAGCGCATAAAGCGCGCCATCACAGCGCAACGCGGATTCGCCTTTGGCACCGCCAGTGAGCGTCGAATCGAGCAGGGTGATCATTGAATTGGCACCTTCGCTGATGATGGCTGTCACGCTGTTCTCCGACGTGAGTCCGCGAATGGCGAGGATGTTGCCTTGATTAAAAATGCCCGCCTTTTTTTGCCCTCGTAGCCTCAAGTGTTCGAAGGTCATCGAGTATTCTTGAAAGCGTGAATGAACACCGTAATCGAAGCCAATGACCTCGACGTTTTTCACCAGCGCAGGTCCGCAATCATGATGCGTAAGATCCAATCCACACACGCCTGACCCATCGCCACTGCGAATGAGCACATTTTCCAGTCGTCCGATGTTGTTGGCGTGAAACTCGATGCCGCGCGCTCCTGGATTGCCCTTTCCAGTGTCGAGCGTCATGCCTTCGAGGTAGATGCTGATGCTACTGCCATTCACACCTGTCTCGGAGCCGGACGGGCCGCGAGTGCTGCTCATGCGCAGGATTGGCAGAGGTTTGGTCGCATCGGTAAAGACGCCATCTTTGAGTCTTAGCGTCGTTTGTTCTGGCCCAGCTCCTTTGACATCAATGAAGCGTCCGCCTTGAATCACATCACTGATCAAATAGACACCCGGTGGCACAATGAGCGTTTGGTAAGCCAGAGGCACCTTGCTGCACAGCTCCTCGAAGGCTCGGTTAAAGGCAGCGGTGTCATCTGTCAGACCATCTCCCACAGCGCCGAAGTGCTCCTTCACGTCCATGCAGCCCGCATCTTGCGGCACGATCTGCTGTGTGCTCTCAAAGCTCACGTCGGCCAGTACGCTACTCACCGCACGCAGAAAGTGCGCAGGCCGCAATGCACGTTGAGTCAGGCGCACTTCATCGACCAGCCCCGTGAATTCCCCCCCGCCAATCACCAGCGGTGCATCATCAAACGTCACCGCACTCGGGATCAGCTCCGTGCTGCTCAGGTAGTAGTCCACATAGCTCGTCAGCGTTTTCTGGTCCGCATCATAAACCAAGGCCACATGCCTCCACGCAGTATCCTTTTCACCACGCCACTGCGCCGAGCTGCCGTAGTAGCCCACACTCGGCTCCACCGACTTTCCGCCTTCCGGCGTGAGATAACCGCGCAGATAAAACTGTTGGTGCGCCTGAAAATGAAACAATCGCAGGCCAAACTCTGACGCCTTGTCACTCGCTCGCTGCTTCTTGATGAAATCCCCTTTCACAGCCGCCGTTGGCTTCACAAAAGCTTCAAGAGTGAAGCTGCCACCCTTCTTTAGGTCCACCTTCATCGTCTGTGCCTCACCTGCATTTGGCAAAGCCAGCGAGCGCTCATTCGGCGCTGATTTTTTCGCAATTGGATCATAAATAAAACCTCCTGCCACATCCGCAGCATTGCTCGTCTCCATCCGTTGCCACAACACCTCCTGCGCATGGGCGCTGAGGTCAAACGAGAGTATGAAGACGAGCAGGGATGATTTCATGGAATGAGCTTGGAGATGCAGTTAGCAATGAAGTTGTCATACTATTCAATTAGCGCCAATCGCGTTGAGATTCTGATGCCAGAACGTGCAACTTTTGGAAGTCAGTAACCTCACTTCTTTTTCTTTTTGTCCTTTTTCTGAACCTTGCGGTCCTTGTCGCCATTCCAGCGTTGATCTTCCCAGCGGGGTGGCTGCATGGTGGCATTCCATTGATCGAAGAGAGCGGTTAGCTCGGTCTTTTTGGTCGGGTTCTCCGCACTGAGGTCTTTTTGCTCACCTGGATCCGTGGCGAGGTTCACAAGCATGGGTTCCATGTCTTTGCTGGCTTTGACGAGCTTCCAGTCGCCTTGACGGACGGCGTGTTGGACGCCGAAACGGAAGAAGAGTTCGCGTGGAGCGAGCTTGTCGGTTTTGCCTTCGAGGAGCGGGAGGAGGTTCACGCCATCGAGTTTCACCTTTGGCGTTTCGGCACCCACGGCAGCGAGTGAGGTCGGCAGGACATCAAGTTGGATCACAGGATCTGTCACGACCCGATTACCAGCAACGTGACCTTTCCACTGCGCCATCCATGTCACGCGGATGCCGCCTTCCCATACGAACCACTTGTGACCCCGCAGGCCCATTTGCTCCGAGATGGGTGAGGCACCACCGTTGTCGCTGATGCAGAAGATGAGGGTGTTTTCTTCCAGCTTCAGCTCACGCAGTTTGGTCATCACCGTGCCGATGGCTTCATCTGCCTCACCAATGAGCGCGGCGTAAGGCTGCTCCCGTTTGTCGAGATGCTTGAACTTCTCCAGCCATGCAGGTGAAGCCACAACTGGCGAGTGCACGGCATTGAAAGACAGGTAGAGGAAGAAAGGCTTCTCTTTATTGGTGTCGATGAAACCGCAGGCTTCGCGAGCATATATAGGCGATGTCACTGGCGCGCCTTCGAGCTCTTTGACCAGTTCATTGCCCCGATAAAACGACGGCCCTTTGCCTTCACCGAGATTCCCGACCGTGCCCATGGCAAAGTCAAATCCACGCGAGAGCGGCATGAATTTTGGATCAGTGTCACCGAGGTGCCATTTACCCACGATGCCAGTCGTGTAGCCAGCGGGCTTCAAATGCTGCGCCATCGTGGTTTCACTCAGCAGTAGCTCACGCCCTTCTTTCGTCGGATTCGCATCATGCCCCGTTCTCGCCTGATAGCGCCCCGTCATCAAACCCACACGTCCCGGCGAGCAAACACATCCACTGGAATAGCCATTCGTGAATCGCACCCCATTCGCTGCGAGGCTGTCCATGTTCGGCGTCGGCGCCAGCTTCCCGCCATAAGCCCCCGGCTGCGCCCAGCCCATGTCATCAAGGTAAAAGATGAGGATATTGGGTTTTGTCGGCTCAGCAGCAAGAAGCTGGGGGATCAGTAGTGAGGCAAAGGCGAGGATTAGCTTTTTCATGAAGGCCATCCTGAAACGTGAGTGCAGCTAACTTCTGGCGTTGATTTTTGGAATTGGTCATCGCTGCCGAAACCAGCCAGTAATGCTCATCCGCGTCTTATTTGCAGGCATTACTTCGTGCCAGAAATCTCCGGCCATGAAACAGACCAGGGTGCCCAAGCGCGGTTCGATTAGGATAAAAGCCCCCGCTTTTCCTTCAGTCGTCGTCCATAGCTTCAATTCGCCGCCATCACCGGGCTGCCAGTTCGGATTCAAATAGAGAATGGTCGTCACGATGCGATCATTTGTGCCAGCATGGCGATCCAGATGCGCTTTGTAAAATGCACCCTCGGGATAGATGGCGAAGTGGCCCTCATACTCGAATAGACCGAGAAAGAAGCGCTGATTCAGTGCCAGTCGCAGCAACTCCAGTTTTGCCAAATAAATGACCTGCTCCACAGATGCAGCGTCCGTTTGCAACCACATGACATGATCACCACGAATGTCCTCACGCACCTGCAAGTCCAGTCCACGCCCAACACCAGCGCGTTTGAATTCGCCCCGCTCATTGGCTTCACGGCATTCTGTTCGTAAACGCATGGAATCTCCCTCACCGAGGCATCCTGGCATTTCAGCCCAACCAAGTTGGTCTATTGCATTGAACATCTCGATCATTCCAACACCAGCGAGAGCTTAGAAAGAATAGCGAGAGGAATTGAAAGCTTGATTTGGCCTGCTTGGTTTTTGGACAAAGGGTGCTTCAACCCACGAAAAGGTTTTCCCTATGCCATTTCAGAAAGGCGGGGTTTGATTCGGCAATCTTTTCAGCGGGGCGAAGGGGCTGACCGGAATAGACTCTGAAAAATTGGTCCATGACTTCAGTTGGCTGGCTCTCTTCGGCTTATCAGCATACGCAGTTCAGAAAGGAGCTGAATGTTAGACTGTGAAAGCAAGATGGAGAACCTTATTCCCCGAACGCCTCAAGCACTGGTTCACCATCGAATTCAGCAGGCAGGGGGACGTCAAGGAGCCAGAGGGCGGTGGCGGCGGTGTCGAAGGTGAAGAGGCTGTCTTTGCTGATGGGATGCTGCTTTTTCACACCTTTTCCCCAGGCTACCCAGGGGATGGTGATGTCAGAGGGAATGGGCTGGTAGTGGTTTTTCAAACTGCCACCGTGATCAGCGGTGAGAATGAAGGTGCTCTTGTCCGTCAGGTCTGCCTTGTCGATGGCAGTGAGGATTTGGCCCAGGGCCTGATCGCAGACTTTGAAGGCTTCCATCTGCTCGGGGGAGCCCCAGCCGCTTTTGTGGCCAGCGCTGTCGGCATCGGGGAAGTGGATGAAGCAGAGGGTGGGCTTGTTTTCTATGATGTAGGGAACGGCCTGAGCGGCGACTTGCTGGGCGGGAACGAGCTTCTTTTCCTCGGTGGCGGGGATAGGCTCTGGTCCGTAGGTGCTGCCACAATTGAAGATGTCTAAAGTGTCGGGTTTCCAGAGATGACGGAATTTGATCTTCCCACAGAAGAGGGCCGTTTTAGCCTGAGGTTGCGCGGTTTTGAGAAGCTCGAAAACGGTGGGCACCTTCACTTGACCGCGCAGTGGAAAGAAATCGTTCCAGTCGATCTGATGCTTGGCGATGTCCACGCCCGTGAGCATGGCGGTGTGAGACGGGAGGGTCTTTGAGGGTAGGATGGTGCGGGCCTGCCAGGTGTAGGCACCCTCGGCAGCAAGACGTTTAAAATTCGGCATCTCGGCCTGCTGCATGATGGTAGGATTTCCGCCGTCAAAGCTGATGATAAAGACATGCTCCGTGCGCGCGGCCGCGAAAGAGAGGAGGGGGAAGGCGAGAAGCAGGGCAAGAAAACGCATGGGGAGAAAGAAACGGTTCTTTAACCATTCTTCATCCAGTCTTTTGTGACAAGGCGTACTTCCGTGGGGTCGTCCTGCAGCGCGGCCAAATACCGAGCAATACTGAGCTGATGGCCGGGCAGAGTCAGGGCGGGGCGGATGTCGGCCAATGGCTGCAAGACGAAACGCCGCAGATGCAGACGCGGATGGGGCACGATAAGCACGGGGTCATGACTCACAAAATCTCCCGCATAGAGCAGATCCAGATCCAGAGATCGTGGCGAGTTTTTCTCCCGATCATTCGGCCTGCCCATCGCCTGTTCGATGGCCTGAAGATGGGCGTGCAGTTCTTGCGGTGTGCAGGAAGTTTGGATCTCAAAGACGCTATTCAAAAAGGCCTGAGTGCCTGGAGCACAATCTACAGGATCAGTTTCATACAAAGCTCCTGCAATGATGGCCTTTGGCTGGACACGCTCGACGAGCATGGACACACCGCTCTGCAAGTTTGCCAGCCGATCACCGAGATTGGTGCCGATAGCGATACCGAAGGTGTGGTTTGCAGTGGTTTGCAGTGGTTTGCAGTGGTTTGCAGTGGTTTGCAGTGGTTTGCAGTGGTTTGCAGTGGTTTGCAGTGGTTTGCAGTGAACGGAGGGGCCGCTGAGTGGATTGAAAAACTATTGCCAACAACAGCCAACAATCGCAAACTTCCTCCTCTTCTACTTCAGTCCTAGCACATCCTGCATGTCATATAGACCTGCGGGTTTGCCGTGCAGCCAGCGGGCGGCGCGGACGGAGCCACTGGCAAAGGTGTCTCGGCTGCTGGCTTTATGAGTGAGCTCGACACGCTCGCCGACATTGGCAAAGACAACGGTGTGATCGCCCACGACGTCGCCACCACGGATGGCGTGCACGCCGATCTCTTTCGGGGTGCGGGCACCGACATCGCCAAAGCGGCCATGGCGGCAGTCACTGTCATACTCGAGTCCACGCACGTCGGCGAGGATCTCGACGAGGGTCCGGGCTGTGCCGCTGGGACTGTCTTTTTTCAGGCGATGATGCATCTCCAGCACTTCGAGGTCGAAGTCGGGGCCAAGCAACTCGGCGGCTTTACGAGTCAGCCAGAAGAGTGTGTTCACTCCAACGCTAAAGTTTGAGGCAAAGACGATGGGCAGTTTTTTTGAAGCTTCTTTGATGCGGGCCAATTCTTCGGCGGTATGGCCAGTGGTGCCGATAACGAGGCTTTTGTTGAGCTTGAGGCACTCGGAAATGAGCTCTTCAGTGAAGTGATGGGAGGAGAAGTCGACCACGCAATCGCTCAGCGCCAGTGCCGCAGTGAGCGAGTCGCCCACATCGATGCCTGCACCTACAGCTACACCCTGCGCCTCGGCAGCGGCGATGACGGCCTGTCCCATGCGGCCTTTGCAGCCAGTCACTAATAATTTGAAGTCGCTCATAAAAAGAAGAGCCGCATTTTGGGCAGTTCAGGCGCAGGTGCAAGCGCGGGCATCACGGACTGATCGGTGCAGGAATGGGAGGCGGAGGATTTAGTAAATCCTCTGGCGCGCCTCGATACTGGGCCAGGAACCGCTCTGGTGAGAGGCGATTCAGGGGTGCATCGGCATAGCCGACACCCGGATTAATGTAGGGACCCTCACGGATTTCGAAATGCAAATGCGCAAGGTATTGACCGTCCGCATTTCCGACGGTGCCGATCTTTTCCCCACGCTGCACCAGCTGTTCTGGCTGCACGCCGATCTGATCCAAATGCGCATACACAGTCTCGGAAAGGCTGCGCATTGTAGGTAAGCGCGCCGTGCTCGCTGCCCATCGGATGATCAAAACGTGTGGCTAGTGGCAGTCGTGCGATGTCTAGTGCGCTCAAGCGCAGGAACGCTGGGTCAAAGGGGCGTGGTGCTGGTGAATGTGTGATGAATACCAGAGCCAAAGCTATCATGATGCCAATGAAGGTGATCGTATAGAGGCGTTTCATGCTCGCGGTATTCAGCACCGTATTAGGTCGGTGGATGGGAATTGGTTTCTAGCCAGGCGGCAAAGGCGGACTCGCTCATCTCTCCAGCCGCGAGGGCTAGCGTGCGGATAGCGGCGTCGGCCTCGTCTGCGGTGAAGTGCCAGCCGTTGAGATGCAAAAAGAGGATGGAGGTCACAAAGGCCGTCCGCTTGTTGCCATCTAGAAATGGGTGATTCTTGACCAAACCATATGCATACGAAGCTGCCAGATCGAAATGATTTGGGCTCCCATAAGCGTAAAGATTTGTGGGCTTTCCGAGGGCGGAATCTAGTAAGCCTTCATCCCGAATGCCAGACGCACCACCATATTCACTGAGGGATTGCTCGTGCAGGCCTAAAACGGTTTCTTTCAAAACCCGTTGCGGTTCTTTCATTTGGCCAATTCTCTGAGTGTGTTGCGATAGCGCTGCATGAGCTCCTGAGCGATTTGCATCTGGTGACTCACTTCCGGTTTATCGGTGTTGATGCGCAGGCTTCCGTCATTGCCCTCTGTCAGCAAGACCGTATCACCCTCACCTGCCTTCAGGTGGGCGAGTGCTTCTTTGGGAAGGACGATACCGACTGAGTTGCCGATCTTGCGGAGTTTGAGTTGTAGGACCATGGGTTGAATGTAGCCACAGCTGTTATAACATACAAGCGGAAGCCTTTTGCTAGGGATCTGCAGGATTAGTCTGGCCTGCAAATACTGAATCTGTCATGAATTCTTGGAGCCCGCGGGCCTGCCAGAATCCCAGCGCCCTTCGTTTGTTTGCAGATGATGTTTCGAATCCTCCTTTTCATTCCCCTGATGACCCAGGTCACGGCCGGGCTTGCTCAGGTGCCAGAGACAGCTGGGCGCGTGCCCAAGGCTAAGCTGTGGGTGTCGCCATGCGAGGAGCTGTGCGCGGATCTCATCGCTGCCATCCAGCGTCAGCCGAGTTCTTTAGAAATGCGGCTGGAGGATGCTTTAGTCATGCAGGAATCCTGCGCGGCTGAGCTGGTCAGTGCAGCAAGGGATGCGGTCAAAGACGATCCTACTCAGCTCAGGCTCATTTTGAAAACGGCCCTCAAACTGGCGCCCCAAAGAGCTGAGGCTATCCGTGCAGCACTGACTCAGGATAAGCGCGTCATGGCTGAGCCAATGGTGCAGGAAGAAGTGCGTCGAGCGGAATTGCCTACTGGCCAGACGCTACCAAAAAACGCCAGAGCACAGTTGGCCTCTGAACTTGGGACGACGAGTGCTCCTCTGGAAATCCGCCGCGCTGAAATGCCAGATCCAGCCCCCGAGATTGAGGTTCGGCGAGCTGAATTACCCTCGGGACCCCGCCTCAAGATGACGACGCGGAAACGACGTTAAATCATTCCGAGTGCCCTTCCTAATGGCATAACAGGAACAAGGTCACTCTAGCTTACTGAAGACCCCACTGGCTGCTT
>JAPLUM010000611.1:0-1436 GCA_026397605.1 Verrucomicrobiota bacterium
CAGCCGCACGGCGCGCATGGAGGAAAGTAAAGATGCGGGTGGTGGCAGCTTTTATGACCGGGTCTATGCTGCTGAGCGCCCTGAGATTTTCTTTAAAGCCACCCCACAGCGTGTAGCCCATCCAGGGCAGGGGATGCATTTGCGCAGTGATTCTAAATGGATGGTGCCAGAACCTGAACTGACACTGGTCATCAATCCGCGTGGTGACGTGATCGGCTACACAGTGGGGAATGATTTATCCTGCAGAGACATTGAAGGTGAAAACCCGCTCTATTTGCCACAGGCCAAATGCTTTAAGCTCTGCGCGGCGGTGGGCCCCTGCCTGCTGATCACCAATGAGCTGCTTTCTCCAGAAACAAAGATCCAAGTGACCATTTCACGCTCAGGATCAGTGGCATTCAGTGGTGAGACCACGGTTTCTCAGCTCAAACGGACCCCGGTCGAGCTAGCGGGCTTCTTGTATCGGGACAACACTTTCCCCACAGGTGCTCTACTCATGACGGGAACTGGAATCGTCCCTGGAGATGAGTTTACCCTGCAATCCGGTGATGAGATAGCGATCACCATTGAGGGGATCGGTACGCTGATCAATCCAATGGCTTGAAAGACTGGATGCTGAAGACCAGTTTTCTTTAGCCTAGTTTTCTCCGCGCTCGTATTCACTCACCCATTTCAGTTTTATCCAGATAAACGTCATTTATGTCACTCCCCCACCTCCCCGCTCTCCGCAAAGGCCGCCCCTACGAATCACTCGACAAAGTCCCCGTCAAAGATCACAAAACCGGCGAAATCTGTGCTGAGGTGAGCCAAGTGAATGCTGGAATCGTCCGCAAAGATTTGGGCCGTATCAGTGAAGCACGTGCTGCATTGAAGAAATTCACGGTTGCAGAATTGATTGAGATCACAGCCAAGGCAGGTGATCTTTTCCTCAACGGCACACTGTCGCTGGGGGATCGAGGTCACACCCAAAGCCCAGAAGAATACATCGCCACGCTCTCCCGCACCAGCGGACTGCCGCACATCATGGTGAAGCGTAACATGGCCAAGCTGCACTACGCACTGACCCACATGGAGATGATCCTCAATGGTCTCTCCCGAGGTCTGGATATGAGCGTCATTGACAAGGGTTTTGGCACGCAGGCAGGCTGCCCTGTTTCCTATTTCCCGACCACGCAAAGCCTTGGATTGGTCATGCCAAGTAATTCACCAGCCGTGAATTCTCTCTGGTTGCCTGCCATCGCCTTGAAGATCCCTGTGGTCATCAAACCAGGCCGCGAGGAACCATGGACGCCTTTCCGCCTGATCCAGGCATTCATCGCCGCAGGTGCTCCCCCAGAGGCATTCGGCTTCTACCCGACCGACCACGAAGGCAGCGGCGAGGTCGTGAAGCTCAGTGGACGTAACCTCGTCTTTGGTGACGTGGCCATGGCTAAGAT
>JAPLUM010000611.1:1467-8980 GCA_026397605.1 Verrucomicrobiota bacterium
GCTAAGATGTATGAAGGCAACCCCAGCGTGCAGGTTCACGGTCCCGGCTGGAGCAAGATCATCATCGGTGAAGATAAGATCGATCAATGGGAGCAATACATCGACGTCATCGTTAAGTCCATCAGTGACAATGGCGGACGCTCCTGCATCAATGCTAGCGCCGTCCTCGTGCCGAAGTATGGCAAAGAAATCGCCGATGCCATCGCTCAGCGTTTAGGACCAATTGATCCGCTGCCGAGCGATGATGAAAATGCGCGTCTCTCTGGTTTTGCCAACACCAAGATGGCCGACTACATCGACGCCACGATCGACGCTGATCTCGCCGCTGGTGGAGCTGAAGACGTCACTGCGAAGTATCGCAATGGCCCACGTAAGGTCGAGTTCCAAGGCGGCACCTTCCTGCGCCCGACGATCATTCACTGTGATTCCTGGTCACACTCCTTGGCCAATCGCGAGTTCCTTTGCCCTTACGCCAGTGTCGTTGAAGTGCCCCAGAAAGAGGTGCTATCGAAGATCGGCTACTCGCTCATCGTTACCGCCATTACCGAAGATCCTGTCTTTACAGACGAACTCCTGGAGTGCTCCAGCATTGATCGCCTAAATCTCGGTCCGATCAGCACCATGAGCATCAGCTGGGATCAACCTCATGAAGGCAACATGTTCGAGTTCCTCTACAAACGCCGCAGCATCGACCGCTCCGCTCTCTGAGATGTCGCTTCTCCCCTTTGATCATCAGTCGCGCACTCGGCTCATTTTTGGCTCAGGCACTCTTGCCCGCGTGGGTGAACTTGTGCAGGAGTTGGGCGGTCAGCGTGTGCTGATCGTCAGTGACCCTGGCATTATCAAAGCTGGCTACGTGGCCCGTGCCGAGGCGTTTTTGCAGGCTGCAGGATTGGCCGTCGAAATTTATGGCCAAGTGCGGGAAAACCCGAGCACTGAGGATGTGGATCAATGCGTCGCTGTCGCACGTGAATTCGCCGCTGACTTCATTATCGGTCTGGGTGGTGGTAGCAGCATGGATACAGCCAAAGGCTGTAACTTTATCCTCACCAACGGTGGACGGATGCAGGACTACTGGGGGACTGGCAAAGCTACCAAGCCGATGCTGCCGATGATCGCTATACCGACTACCGCAGGTACCGGCAGTGAATGCCAAAGTTACGCGCTGATCTCCGATGCTGTGACCCATGTCAAAATGGCCTGTGGCGATCTTAAAGCCGCTGCCAAAGTCGCCATTCTTGATCCTGAACTCACCCTTTCGCAGCCTCAGCGAGTGACTGTCTGCACGGGTATGGATGCTATTTCGCACGCCTTAGAATCGGCTGTGACAAACAAGCGCACCAGCTTTTCCACCGTTTTCTCTCAAGAGGCCTTTGTGCTGCTCATTGATGGTTTCTCACGCGTGCTCAGTGATCCGAAAAATCTCGAAGCCCGCGCTCAAATGCAACTCGGTGCCGCTTATGCGGGAATCGCCATTGAAGGCTCCATGCTCGGTGCAGCCCATGCCTGCGCCAATCCACTCACAGCAAAGTTTCACGTCGTTCATGGCGAGGCCGTTGGCGTGATGCTACCGCATATCATTTGCTTCAACAGCGCATTACCTGAGATTGCCGCCATCTACGACGGCTTTTTCCCAGGCGATCTCGCAGCCTATCTGACCGAGCTTTTGGTCACTGCTCAAATGCCGACTCGCATCAGCCACTACGGTGTCACCGAAGCAGACCTGCTACCACTCGCTGAGATGGCTATGAAACAATGGACAGCCCAATTTAACCCACGCTCTCTGAGTCTGGATGATTTTGTGGCACTTTATCGCGCTGCGCTCTGAGCTGCGTAGAGCAAGTTCGTTAGCCTGATGATGAGTCATTCAGCTAGTCTCACAAGCCACGCCGTCGGTGTTGGCGTTCGCGGAATTCGGCTGGGCCGCAGCCAAACTGGCGGGTGAACATCCGACTCAGGTAGTGGCGATTCGGAAAACCGTTTTGGACGGCGATTTGATCAATCGTGTGATCCGTTAAGGCGAGGGACTCACCGGCTAGGCGGAGGCGTGTGCTCAGCACATAGGCAGCAGGTGTTTGACCTGTATGCTGACGGAAAGCACGGATGAAGCGCTCCACGCCCATACCTGCACGCTCAGCTAAAAAGGGATTGGAAAGATTGGTGTGCGGTGCCTTTTGGATGAGTGAGAGAGTTTCCAGCAGAGCCTCAGGCATGGTCTCTGGAATAGGGGCATCCCAATCGGCAAAGATGGCATGCAGAAGAGCCGCACTCTGGTGATGCACCCGCTGATCTCTGGTGGCGCTTGGAGGTTGTTCATGCGTTCTGATGACAGCCTGAACCAGTGTTTGTAGCAGCGGCGTTGTCGGAAGTAAGATCGGTTTTTTAGTGATGCTGCCGACCAATCGAGTTACGGTGAAGTGCAGCCAGAAGTGACAGGCTTTCACCGGCCCACAGCAATCGAAAATCGTGTCCGCAGGAATGAGCACAAAGGTGTCAGGATTCAGTGGGATTTGATGTCCCTGGAAAATCAGATGACAGCCAGGTTTAGGGTTGTGATAAAGACGCCAAAAAGGGCTATCGACACCTTCATGATTCCAGTTTTCTAGCGCCGGCTGGTAGCCGCTTTCATGAATCAAAAACGACGACAACCCACCTCTGCCTGCCCCCGAAAGACTGACTCCCCAAGGCGTGGTGTAATTGAGGTATTTGTGCTGCTTTGGCATTGTTGTTGGTTCAATTCAGAAAAAGCTTTTTCCGAGTCCAAGCAAAGCGCAAGTGAGTATGACAGGGATGAGGCCGATTTTAAAACGCTGCATGGCGACGAAGGCAGCAACCGCCAGTACTGCGATAAAGAGGTCGAACTGGCCATCGGCAGGCCAGAGGGCGTGTGTAGTGAAGGCGATACTGAGATACAGGATGACGCCGACGACCGCTGCAGTGATGGCCGTCAGTGCGGCGCTGAGGCGGGGCTGATCGGAGAGCTTTTCGATGTGGGGTGCGCCGAGGAATACAAACAGAAAGCTGGGCAAGAAAGTGGCCCAGGTGGTGATGAGGGCACTGATCGTCGCTGCTAGGAGAGGGGTGAGGGCGCCCGGATGCTGCCAGCCACCGACGAAGCCGACAAACTGAAGCACCATGATCAGAGGTCCTGGTGTCGTTTCGGCGAGCGCCAATCCACTCATCATTTGTGGGTGCGTGAGCCAGCCGTGCGTTTCTACCGCTTGCTGTGCCACGTAGGGGAGCACGGCATAGGCTCCGCCAAAGGTGACCAGTGAGGCTTTGCTAAAGAATAGTCCCTGCTGAGCCTGTGTGCTGCTCCAGCCCAGCCACACTCCGGTGGCTAGAATGGGCAACCACCAGAGGCTCAGGCAGAGGCTCAAAATGGTGAAGCTGCGTTTCCACGAAGGCTGGATGGCTGTTGGTAGCGTGATGAGCCCTGCGGATTCTTTGGCGCTGCCATGTCCTTTTCCCGCGGGGAACTGAGTGGGGAGCAGGCGATGACCTGTCCACCCGAGCCAGCCAGTGATGAGTACAATGAGGACAAAGGAAACTTGGAAAAAGTAAATGGCCATGAAGGATGTTGCGGCGACGGCCCAGAGGCTAGGACTTTTGAGAGACTTTTTGCCAATCCGCAGGAGCGCCACTGCCAACACAGCGATGACAGCAGCCACGAGTCCATGAAAGACCGCGGCCAGCCAGGGCAGATGGCCACCTGCCATGTAGAGCCAGCTCAGCCCGTAGAGGAGCAGGGCCGAGGGCAGCACAAAGAGACTGCCTGCTGCGATACCGCCCTTGGCCCCATGCAGACGCCAGCCCAGATAGGTGGCTAGCTGCTGGGCCTCGGGTCCAGGCAGGAGCATGCAGAAATTCAGTGCATGAAGAAAATGGGCGTCGCTGATCCAGCGGCGCTTTTCCACCAACTCCTGATGCATGATGGCGATCTGACCCGCCGGGCCACCGAAGCTGATGAAACCAAGTTTAAGCCAGTAGCGCAGTGCTTCATGGAAGGTGGGAGTCATTTCCCATCGGATAGCACGGAATGGCAACGTTTGAAACCCGAAGATGATCTTGCGGGATAAGCACGTCTTTAAGTTTGGCAACGTACCCCGAAAAGGATGGAAAATGGTGGGCAGGGTTGGGTTCGAACCAACGTAGGCGTAAGCCAGAAGATTTACAGTCTTCCCCCTTTAACCGCTCGGGCACCTACCCATTTCCATCCTTTCGGAAGGGCCGCGATTATGGACTACAGAAAACGATTGGCAAGTAAGTTTTGCAGTTGGCTGCACTTTCTTTTTTCATGCCCTCTGTAAACCCGCGAATTACTTCCTGCGTTTGCGCTGCATTTGCACGACGGCCTTGGGTTTGCTGCCGTGCAGAACTTTGAATCCGCCGGATTCGATCACCTTGCTGACGTGCTCAAAGGTCTCGTTCATGAGGTTTTCATAGGGCAGGTGTTTGTTGGCCACGAGCCAGAGATCGCCGCCGGTGCGTAGGCCGCTGGCGGCCGAGGTGATGAACTTCAGACCGAGCATGGGGTCGGCGTCTCGACCATCATGAAAGGGTGGGTTCATGACGATGCTGTCATAGAGCGCCTTTCCCAGACCTGCGGTGACATCACGCCAATGCAGACGCGGGCGAACATGGGTCGGGATCAGGCCGAGGTTTCGACGTGCGCATTCCAGCCCCACGGCATCGGCCTCATAACAGTCGAGAGTGCGTAAGTTTGGGCAATGCCGCAGCATGTAGTCGCTGAGAAATCCCCAACTACAGCCAAGATCAGCGACGGCACCACTGAGATTGACGGGCAGGTGCTCGGTCAGCAGCTTGGATCCAGCATCGATCTCATCCCAGTGGAAAAGCCCCGGTGCAGACCAGAAGCGCCCGTCGATGACGCGACGCATGGCAGCGGCGTCTTTCCACGTGGTCATTTGATCCGTTTTCCAAAGCTGATTTTTTGTAGCCCAAAAAACGCGGCTGTGATGTTTTGAAACCGTCTGCACACTGCCACAAACTTCCGCCAATGCCTGCTCGGTGCGCTTGGCGCCCCAGTCATTATGCAGGGCCACGATGAGAGTGCCTCCATCAGCCAGGTGATCATACGCGCGGGCTACGTCGGCAAGAATGGTCTCACGCTGCCGATCTGGCAGAAGTAGGACGGTCTCAAAGGTGCCAGTCACCTCTCGCTGCGGATTGAGCTCGGCATTTTCCAGAGCAACTGAGCGCGGCTTCCAGGTCTGCTCACAGGTCAGTCTGCCTGAAAAACGAGCCAGCGCTGGGCTGGGTTGGGCGCGTAGGAAGAGCACATTGCCGCTCTCACCGAGTTCGGGTTGGGTTTCCAGAATGTAGGAGAGGGCGTCTAAAGCGTGCATCGAAGGGTTAGGGGAGGAGGGGCGGCCGTAAATGGCTGCCAGTGCGGAAGGTGACTGGGATCAAGCTCCAGAATTACGGGGCCTCGTAGGTGCCAAGAGCTGTGACATTAAAGCGGGCAAAGCCGACTTCATCAGCGATCTCATTGAGAGCTTCGACTTCAGCGGTGGTGAAGAGTAGGCCACCTGCTTTTTCAGTATGAGCGGCGTTTTGTGCCTCTGGCTGACCTGGAAGCATGCAGCCTTCATTGCCGTGGCCTAGGATGTCACCGATCACGGCTTTCATGTTCTCGGCAAAGTTGCGGCCTTTGGCAAACATGCCGCTGCTGATGGCGTCTGGATGGATGACCTGGAAGTAAAAGCTGCTGGTGCGTTTTTCATCCGCTGGGAATGGCTGACTCTTCACGTCTGGATGTGCACCACCACCACGCAGAGTCGGCAGAGAGCCGCCGATCATTGCGCCCATGACCTCAATGAGAAGCGAGAGTCCGTAGCCTTTGTGGGCACCAAATGGCAGCAACCAAGCGGCTTCATTCGGGTCAGTCGTCGGATTGCCCGCAGCATCCACCGCTGCGCCTGGAGGTAAGGGTTTGCCTTCGCGCTTCAGAACCTGAACACGGCCCATGGCCACAGTGGATGTGGCCCAGTCGATGACGATGGGGAAACCACAGGCGTCTTGAGTCGGCAGACCCCAGGAGAGTGGGTTCGGTCCGAGCACGGGGAACTTGCCGCCGAAGGGCACCACTTCACCGAGCGTGGAGGTGCAGTTGGTGTAGGCGATGTAGCCCTTCTTTGCGGCATCCATCACATAGCCACCGCCCCAGAGATAGTGGAAAGCATTGTCCACACTGACTTGGCCGATACCGTATTTATCGGCCATCTCCATGCAGCGTTCCATCGCGCGGAAAGCTACGCTTTGTCCGAGCTTCAGATTGCCATCCCAGGCTTCGCTCGCAGCGAACTTTTTGTCGATCACCTTAATCTCTGCACCAGGTTTGCAGCCGCCAGTGGCGCTACCAAAGAGGTGATCCAGGTGCAGTGCCTTGATCGCATTGTGCGTGCGGATGCCATGAGCACTGGCCATTTCACAGAAGCGCGCCGCGTCTTCGGCCTCGGCAGCCGTGTAGCCACGATGCAGGTAAGCAGCGCGGACGAGGTCATTGTGGGCGGGGGTAGGGACGATGTGGTAGCTGGTGGCCATAGCGGTTGAGACCGCTTGATTGCCGCAGGATGCCCCGAAATGCTAGCGGGAAAAACAGAGCAGAAAAAGTTCTTTGTCTGACTATCTTATGAAGGGTCAGTGATGATTCAATTTTACGCCTCATGTGAATTTGATAGCTAAGTCTGCCTTGCACTCTGGTGATTTCCTCCGACCTTCCGCGCCCATTTTTCAGCTATGATCCCAAACGCCTACCGCTCCCTCCACTGCAACGCCGTCCGCCCTGAGCACATCGGTCAGACTGTCACTCTATGTGGCTGGGTGAATTCGGCCCGTGACCACGGTGGCGTCATCTTCATTGATTTGCGCGACCGAGAGGGCCTCACCCAAGTTGTCTTCCGCCCCGAGGAAAACGCAGCCTTGGCTGAGCAAAGTCACGAACTGCGTGATGAGGACGTCATTCAGATCATCGGTAAAATCGCCGCCCGCCTCACTGGCACCGAGAACGCCAAGCTGCCCACCGGTGAGGTGGAAATCGTCGCCACGGAGCTTAAGGTGCTCAATAAATCTGAAGTCTTGCCCTTCCATCTCGACCGTGAGATGTCGAACGAAGACCTGCGCATGAAGTATCGCTACCTCGACCTGCGTCGCGAGCGCATGACACGGAACATCCGCACTCGTCACAAGATCACCACAGCGGCTCGTAACTACCTAGACGCCACCGGTTTCATCGAAGTCGAAACGCCCATCCTCTCCAACCCAACGCCAGAAGGTGCCCGTGACTTCCTCGTCCCAGCGCGCCTCAGCCCCGGCAAGTTCTTTGCCCTGCCTCAGGCTCCCCAGCAGTACAAACAACTGCTCATGGTCGCCGGACTTGAGCGCTATTTCCAAATCGCCCGCTGCTTCCGTGACGAAGATCTGCGCGCTGATCGTCAGCCAGAGTTCACGCAGATCGACATCGAGGCCAGCTTCATCGAGCAAAACGACA
>JAPLUM010000417.1 GCA_026397605.1 Verrucomicrobiota bacterium
GGCACGACGGCCACCTTTTGGCAAAAGCAGAAAGCCGAAGCTGCCCTCCAGATCCTGGCCGGCACCATGAGTGACACTCAATATGGCAGTATCTACTTCCTCCAGAAAGACAAGATGCGCGGCAGCCTGGACAGCGCCGCCGGCATCGCAGACTCACTCACAGAAGAGAACCAAATGCACCTCTTCACTGGCCTGAGCAAAGCCTACCACGATCTGCGCGAGTGGGATCGTGCCCTGACCTGTCTGGAAAAGGCCGAGGCGCTCACCCTGAAACTGAAGCTGCCCGCCAACATCCTGCGCAGGCACCAGGAGGCGCACATCCTCGTCCTGCTGGCATTGCGACGCGGCAAGGAGGCCGTGGCTCTGGCGGAAAAAATGCAGCCGGACTACGAGGCCAACCTTTTGCCAGATGACCCCGACAGAATCTTCCTGCTCACGATGCACGCTAAGGCCCTGCGAGTGGCCGGACGCCCGAAAGAGGCTGTGGCTGCCTTTGAATCCCTCTTTGAAAACCTGAAAAACTGGCCAAACGAGGTTCACCCCATCGACATCGTCAACGCGCATCTGAGCTACCCGATCGCCCTGCGTCAAGCTGGGGAAACAGAGAGCGCGCTGGAAGAGGCCCGGAAAAATATCCGCCTTGCGAAGCGGCTGTTGGGTCTCATCGACCTACACACCGCACGCGCCTTTGTGCAGGCAGGTAATGAGTGCGAGTTCGCCGGACTCAACCAAGAGGCACATGACCATTTTAAAGAAGCCTGGGAACTCTTCATCGACCTCCGTGGCCCCAGCGCCTTCTCCACCACAGAGGCCAAAAACGACGTTCTACGCCTGCAAGAAAAGCTGGGCCTAGTGGATGAAGCCCTGAAGCTCCACGAATACACCGTCACCAGCTTCAAAGCCCAAAACGGCCCCACTGACCCCAGCACTCTTGAAGCCGCAAAAGCATTCTTTGAAGCCCTGATAAAGGCAGGCAAAAAAGACGAAGCCAAGAAACTAGTGCAGGACACGTTGCTGGAGCTGGAGAAGGCGAAGGCAGCGGATGGTGAGATCAAGGAGTGGGAAAATAAGCTGCGACAATAACGAAGGCCGAATGACAAAACAAAAACGGACGTCCTTCCGCGCTTCGTTTCCGCTTCGCATGACTGTTCGTCATTCGTGCTTACTCATTCGTCATTTCCTACAGTCCCCAGGTCATCAGCAGGCGTGCATCATCCCAGATGTATTTCGTTTTAGTGCCAAGCTGGACAAGGATAACGTGGCGGCCACGGCTGGCGGCGGAGGAGATGAGGCAGCGACCACTGGCGTTGGTGTAGCCAGTTTTGAGGCCATTGCACTCAGGCATCTTGCCAAGCAATTCGTTGGTGCTCTTTAGCGTGACTGTGCGACCATCTCGGCGGGTAAAGGTGTAGTAGGAGCGGCGGACGGCATCCCGAATGACCGGACTGCGGTAGGCAGCCATGGCGATGCGGGCCATGTCACGAGCGGTGGAGTATTGGCCGGAGACGGTCAGCCCATGCGGATTGCGGAAGTTACTGTTCGTGCAGCCCAGAGAGCGGGCTTTAGCATTCATCTTGGCCGCAAAGGCGCTGATGCTACCCGCATTGTCGCGGGCCAGCACATTGGCCACGTCATTGCAGCTCTTCACCAGGAATGCGTAGAGCAGATGCCGCCGCGTGTAGCTGTCACCTGGGCGCAGTCCCAGCACGGTGGGCTCCACCTTTACATCGGAAGCCTGGACGGTGACTTTTTTATCCAGGTTCCCCGCATCCAGCACGACAAGTGCGGTGAGGATCTTCTGAGTGCTAGCCACCGCACGCGGCGTCTCTGCATTGCGGGAGGCTAGGTGCTTGCCGGTTTCTGCATCGATCAGCAGGTAGGACGCCGCGCGGATGGCTGGAGCGCTGGAACCAAAGAGCACAGGATTACCCACTTCTGGCTGAGACTCCGGTTCAAAAGCGACCGCCACTGACTGATAGGCGGCAGCCTGCGTCACTGGCGTGGCCACGGGGTAGGGAGCGCTATCATAATAGCTCGTGCTCATGTCACCGCTGCTGTAAGGCTGCATGGGCATCTGGGCGCAGGCAGACAGGAGCAGGGCTGCCGTGACAGCCGCAGAGCGGAAGAGAAAAAGGGACCCGTGATGCATGGTTCTTAAAGGGGGGAGAGCACGCAGAATCCGTGCCGCCTTTTCCATCTAGACAACACCATCACTGGCTGTCAACCCACGACATGGGCCGCTAAAACAGGATCGACATGATTTTTATCGGCTCAAGGTTGGCAAAGTAGTGATAAGGCGGCATACTAAGAGCATGAAGAAAGCTTGGGTCCGCCTCACCATCCCCTCTTTGTTACTGATCGCAGTGATCGTCGCCGCCTGTGCCACACAGACGAATCGCAGCCGCATCGCGCTGTGGGAGTCGCGCTACAATGATTCAAGATTAGGCCGCGTCACTCCAGACCAATTGCTGGCAGAGGTGGGACTACGGCTGGATCTCATCCCAGCTGGCAGAGTCGGTCGCAGCATCTACCGGCCTATGAAGCCGCGCTACATCACCATTCACAGCACGCAGAACTACACAGGCAATGCCTACAATCACGCCACTGCCCTGAACCGCGGCGCGCTGCGGGCCACCAAACGCGTGGGAGGGAACCGTATCGGCTTCCTGACCTGGCATTTTACGGTTCAGGATGATGTGGCCATCCAGCATCTACCCTGCCGTGAACAGGGGGAGCACGCTGACTTCGACGGCCCAGGAAACAACTACAGCATCGGCATCGAGATGTGTGAGCATCGCGGAAATGACATCGGTTTAACCATCGATAAAACCGCGCGTCTCGCTGCTTTTCTTATGTACACCTATGGCATCCCTCTCAGCCATGTGGTGCCACATTATCACTGGCCGCGCATCAGCCCAGGCATCAAGGTGCCGCACAAGGACTGCCCGCATTTCCTGATGGACAGCGGCCGCCCTCAGGGCACCTGGAATTGGTTTCAGAATCGGGTGAACCTGCACTACAGCCGACTGATCTCAGGCCCTGCGCCTTCATTGGGTTGATCCCATGATCCGAATCCTTACCGTCCTCTGTCTGCTGGGCACTTTTTCAGAGGGTGCTGAGGTGGAGAACGCACAGGCCAAACAGATGGCCATTCTGGAAGATAAACGGATCAATGAGAGCTCCGGTTTAACCCAGAGCCCACGTGATCCCAAGGTCTTCTGGACCCACAATGACAGCGGAGCCGATCCCTGCCTCTATGCCATCAGTCAAAGCGGCCAAACTCTGGCTAAAGTCCGCCTACCCCGTGCCGTGAATTTTGACTGGGAAGACATGGCTTCAGCTCGGGATGAAGCCGGACAACCTCATCTTTACATCGCTGATTGTGGGGACAATCTTTTGGCCCGTGCCAGCCTCCAGGTGTATCAGATCCCCGAGCCAAAGCTGCCTGAGCATCCCGATAAAGAAATCCTCTCTGCCGAACCCAAAATCTATCACGCCAGCTATCCGGACGGCCATCACAATGCTGAGACCCTGCTAGTGCATCCACAGACTCGACGGCTCTACATCGTGACCAAATCAGAGACGAAACAGTCTGCCGTGTATGCTTTTCCAGAAAAGCTCATCACCGATGGGCCGATGGTGCTGGAGAAGCTCTGCGATCTAGAATTCCCTGCCCGCGCCCATCTCGGTAAGCGTCCGCTAGATGCCTGTCAGACCACATCCGGTACCTTTTCACCCGATGGCAGCCGCGTTGCCATCAGCACTTACAGCTTCATCCACGAATGGCGCATCGCGCCTGGCGAGACTCTCAAGTTTGCCCTGGCCCGCCCCGCCCACCTCATCGAGCTGCCCTACCTGCGCCAATGCGAAGCTCTCTGCTACGACCAAGACAACCAAGCCCTTTACTTGACTAGCGAGCACCTACCAACACCGCTGATTCGGATTGGAAGGTGAGGCCAAATGACGGACGTTTTCTGAGGTCGTCCTCGAGTTAAACAATCGGGTCAGGACAGACGTCGCGGCGCTGGCATTTCAGGCAGTGATCGCCCAGAAAATAGGCATCTAGAAATTCCATGAGTGGAGTGATGATCTGACGGTCACGGGTGACGATACCGGCTTCAAAATTACGCCGATGATCACTCTTAGCCCCCAAGCCAGCTCCGGTGAGATTGGCAGAGCCGATGTAGGCATAGCGGCCATCGGCAATGACGCACTTCATGTGCATTCGTGGGCAAAGGATGCGGCTGAACAAATCACTGCCGATAAGTTCAGGAAAGCGATCAAAGTCTTTGCGAAAGCGCGGTCCTGGCTCCTTGGCATGGACCAGCCTCACTTCGACGCCTTCGCGAATTTTTCCAGCCAGCACATCTAGGAATGGCACAAAACGTTTCCCCTGGGAGACGTGAAGATCTTTTAAATCAGCGGTGACCAGCCAAAGGAGCTTTGTGGCAGCAGGCACGATCTCATGCACGACTGCCTGATAAGTCTCCTGGCTGATGACGAGTCTGGTCTGGGATTCACTCATGGCGCAGGCTTCCAACCATCAGCAGCTTTGATGCTGACATCAGCGGTGACAGTGATTTGGCCGTAGGATTTGAAGTTTAAATCCAATAAAGGTGGCAGGATAAAGGTAGCCTGACTCAGATCGCGCTGACGGGTCGGCATGAAGAACTCTTCACGCTGAAGAAACTTCCCTGGCACATCCCAGCTGCGGCCATTCGGTGTCACCATGCGTAGGCGGCTCACAGACAGGTGAGTCAACTGACTGCGGGCTCCAATAGCGTACAGAGCAATCCGGTAAGGCCCCCGACTCCGTGACTCTGCGGCGGCGACGACCATGGCCGAGACGGCAATGCTAGACTCACTCTCAGAGGGGACAAATTCTAATCCGAGCGTGGCCGCTCCGATGCGCGTGGTTTGTGTGGAGGTGTAAATTTCTGCACGATCATAAATGCCTGCGCAACTGATCAGGCAAGAGCAGACAACCCAAAGAGCAGCGTGGAGGGCAAGACGATTCATGATAAAAAATGAGGCTATTCGGCTGTCTCCACTAATTCTGAGCTGACGAGTCCCTGCGTCACGTGGCGTGGCTCGGCGATGATATTGATGAGCCGATCAAAGATCTCTTTGCCGCGCGTGATCTCGATCTCCACACGCAGAAAGTAGATGGGGATCTCGCCTGGCTCCAGCTTTGGAAAGCGCACGTAGTCTTTCTCCGTGGTGAGGATGGCGTGAGCATCTGCCTTGATGCAGCGGTCGATGAATTTGGTGACGTCCTTTTCCTCAAAGCGATGATGGTCCGTGAAGCGTACAGTCCAGTGGACTTTGGCACCCAGCTTACGTACGCCGTTTTCAAAGCTCTGTGGCACGGCAATGCCGGAGAGAGCGCCAATGTATTTCCCCTTAAAGGCATCCAGCGGCAGGCGATCCCCACTGTGGATGTTTTGAAAGTACACAGGGCGGTGGCGGCACTCGATGATTTCCGCAACAGGATTGTAGCGGCGGATCTGCTGGATGACGTCTTCACTGTCTCCGTCTGATTTGGTGAGGAAGATGTAGCTGGCTCGGCGTAGGCTTTTTGGCGGCTCACGCAGAGTGCCGCGCGGCAGCATGTAGCCAGTGCCAAAGGGGGAGGTCTTATCCACGAGCACGATGTCGTGCCGGTGCTTCAACTTCAAGTATTGCAGGCCATCGTCCAGGATGAGCACATCGGCACCAAATTTACGGATGGCATGAGCCCCGGCTTTGACGCGATTCCGATCTACCACCACCGGCACACCTGGGCAATTGTGCGCCAGCATGAAGGGCTCATCTCCTGCGATGTGGGAGTCTAACAAGACGTTGACGCCATCTGAGACCACACGTGCTGGCAGCTCCTTGGGTTTCCGGGCCAGGCCCACTTTGGCGGCGAGCCGCCAGCTCAGCGGGGGTTTACGCTGACGTTTGCTTTTATAGCCACGACTGAGGATGGCCACACGACGGCCTTTATCTCGGAGTGCCTTAGCCAGTAACTCCACGACTGGCGTCTTGCCTGTGCCACCAACCGTGATGTTGCCGACGCTGATGACGGGCACACCCAAATGATGATCATGGATATAGCGTTCACGATACAGGTAGAGTCGCAGTTTAACGGCCCCTTTATAAATGCCGGATAAAAACCAAAAAAGCGTGCGCAACAAGGAAGG
>JAPLUM010000393.1 GCA_026397605.1 Verrucomicrobiota bacterium
ATAGTAAAATCAAATTCGCTGCGGCTAAAGAAACTCAGGCCCGTGAAGGTGGAGTAGATGAGAATGGTGATGGTGAGCATCCGCGCACGACCGTACTTGTCACCCAGCGCACCAAAAAACATTCCCCCAATACCCCAGCCAATGAGGAACCAAGCCGTGCACTCTTTGGCAAAGTTTTGCACCTCCTGCGAGGTAGCACCGTCCATCAGCTTGGTAAGCGCCGGCACTCGAGCCAATGAAAATAGGCGTTGATCCAAGCAGTCAAAGAACCAGGCCGCAGAAGCGACGATGATGACAAACCAATGGTAACTATTGAGTTGCTTGTACCAGGGGGCGTTCGAGTCGGGAAGAGAAACAGATTGGCTCATGGGCGGCGAGAGTGACGCACTCCGGGCGGCCTAGCAATCACGAAATGCAGACTGCCATCAGCTTTCTTAGCCTTCAAAACAGCTAAGTTGATTTCGAATTCCCCAAAAACTGCAAAAAATAGTTCACTTCGGCCCTTCACTCTTGCGCAGTCATGCTATTCTAGGAGGCGTCCTTTCTCCGCACCCCCATGAAACTCAATTCACGTTTTGGGCTCACCGTAGCTCTGTGTTTGGCAGCTTCCCTGCCTTTTTCTCAATCCACGGCTGCTCCGGCCAAAACCAAGACTGTCGTTGCGACAGCGGTTCAAGAAGAGCCTCTTCTCGAAGCCGAGTTCAGCATGAATCCGCCGGAACTATCTCCAGCCAGCACCATCGAGATCGTTTTCTCTACCCCAATGATCACGAAGGATCGAGTAGGCACGACCGAGGAGGAATCCCCACTCGTCGTCGGGCCTGCGCTCAAAGGCAGCTTCCAATGGGTCAGCACTCGCAGTGGCCACTATAAACTGGACGAAGCGCCAAAGTTCAATGCTAGCTATGAGTTCTATTTGCGAAAAGATTTGAAGGATCTGAATGGTAAGGCCCTCTCGACAGACAGACTGGATTCTGTGAATAGCGCACAGTTCAAAGTGATCGATCAATCGCCCAAGTGGTTCGACAGTGATGAAGCCCAGCGTCTGCCAAAGTTCACTTTTGAATTCAACGACAACGTAGCCCTAAGCAGCGCAGCAAGCAGCCTTGTCTTTGTTTCCGAAAAACCAGTGCTCAAGGTCGCCGCCAAGGTGCGTCATGCGATTGGAAAGGACTTTGGCCGAAACAGCTCTCCACAGGCAACCTGGGCAGAAGAAATCGCCAAAGTAAAGCCCTCCATCACAGAAGAAGCTACCCGACTCAGCGCTCTGGTCGTGGAGCCAGAATCACCGCTGCCAGTGGCTGAAAAATGGCATCTACAAATCGCCACCACACTGACCAATGCCTCTGGCCATGACGCGATCAACCAGGGAGATGACATCGCACTCGGAGATGTGCGGCCTTTCACTGTGCGCGAAATGGGTGGCCACACGCCTTTTGATGATAGCTACTACCTGGACATCGATTTCAACAAACAACTCGTGCCCGCACGTGAAGAAGCTTGGAAAGAGGAAGAACTCAAAGCGCTTGCTCAAAAAATGGCTGCCAGCATTCATGTTGATCCACAGGTGGAAATGCAGGCAGAGATGTTCAATCGCACCCTGCGACTGAAAGGTAAATTTGAGCTGCAAAAGGCCTACCGTGTCGTCGTGGAGCCAAACTTGGTATCCGGTGATGGACTGACTCTGGGAAAGGTCGCCGAACAGGAAGTTACCTTCATGCCGAACCCACCCTACGTGGCTGCACCAACCTTTGTGCGGGCTCAGTTAGCCAAGGGTTCAGGCAGCTTTGAGATCTCTGCAGCAAACGTCCGTGAGGTGCGGGTGCGAGTCAAAAAACTCACCGGCCCTGAGCTGCTTCAAGCCGTGGACAAGTACAAAGACTACCGCACTAAATTCTACGAAGACGAGAAGAAAAAAGCTGGCTACATGCCTGCGTCTATCGATCAATACTCTGGCACGCAGATTTTTGACCGTACCTTCCCCGTGCAGAAGCCGCTGGATCAGAGTGAGATGATCAAACTGAACTGGAAAGAAATCCTCGCGGGTGCACCAGCTGCTCCTTTGTTTATCGAGATTGAAGGACGCGCGGCAAACGGCATCACACAAAAAGGTGTCATCACTCAAACACTTGTTCAGTTTACGGATCTAGGCTTGATGCAGAAGAGTAATGGCCGTGAGTCCATGGTCTTCATCACCTCCCTGACCACAGGTAAGCCAGTGCCAGGAGTCCGTCTCACCATGGTGGATGACGAGCAAAAGCTCATCGGTTACGCCGACACAGACGCCAGTGGAATCGCCACCATGAAGGGGAACAATCCAGCCCTCGTTCTGGCAGAAAAAGACGGAGACTGCACCGCCATCCAGACTAACGAAACCGGCATCAATGTCGCATCGCCGACGATTTACTGTTGGATAGAGAGCCAAAAAAAGCCCGCATTACTCTTCGCGATCCTCGTTACCGCACCATCTTAGATAAGGAGATCACTTTCACCACGAGCGGCTCCTGGGCAGACGATCTGAAGCTCCCCGAAAGCCCTCTTGGCTGGTATCATCTGGCCATTCAGTTCTCCAAGGAAAATGGAGAAGAAGGCGGTGAACAAAGTGGTGAGTACAGCTTCCGGATTGACGACTACAAACCCAATACCTTTGAAGTAAAGCTAGATGCCACCAAGCTAGCCATGGAAGCCGACCGCATGAAACTGCCGCTGACTGCCAATTACTTCATGGGCAAGACACTCAGCCGAGCAAAAGTCAGCTGGACGGCCTCCTCACAACGCGATTTCACCGCCCCAACGGGCTTTGACGATTACCACTTTGGCGACGCTCCAAACTGGGCCCACTACGGCAAAGATCGCGACGCTGACGGCTACTATGACGACAGCAATGACGAAGCCGAAGGCGAATGGAGGGACAATGGGGATCTTTCCATTGATGAAGACGGCAGCGCCTTTTTAGAAATGCCCATGCCACCACCTGACCGCGCTTCCCTGCCACAGCAGGTACGCGTCAGTGCGGAAGTCACCGACATCAATCAGCAGACCATCACAAAAGCCACAGAGTTTGAGGTGCCCGGTGCAGACTACATCCTGGGGATCAAAGGTCCACAGTTCTTCAGCACTGCTGGCAAAGACACCACCCTGGAAATTGTCAGCATCGATTCTAAAGGCAAGCCTGCTGCAGGTGCCGTGCATGTCGATGTGAAGATCGAGCGCCAGGAATACCACACTCTCAAAATCGCTACGGCAGGTGGCGGCTCCACGACTAAAGATCAGGTCATCCTGCGTGAAGAACTCAAGCAGTCACTGGACCTTAAGCCCGCCACAGCAGGCAGTGCTCCGAGCACGACCCTTAGCTTCAAACCAGCACGCGGTGGCGTTTATTTTGTCACGGCAGAAACCAGCGATGCCAAAGGCAGGAAGATGCTTTCACGGCTGCCAGTTTATGTCATCGGCGACAACGAATTCCCCTGGGCTATGGAAGACGGCGCACGCATCAATCTTCGCGTCGAGCGTAACAAAGTGCACAGCCACTTCCTCACGCAGATTTCCCCAGAGAACCCAGTCATTCGCATTCCTGTTCAAGAAGCCGAAGCCCCCAATATCTTCGTTTCAGTCATCCTCGTGCGCGGCAGCGAGGCCAGTCCAAAGAAAGATAAGATGCCCGAATACAAAGTCGGTTACTGCCAGCTAGAGGTCGAGTCACACGCCAAAGAACTGACCGTCACCATCAACTCGTCCAAGCCTGAAGTGAAGCCAGCGGAATCCTTTGCCGTCGCTGCAACCGTGACCGATTACAAAGGCAAAGCCGTCGCTGGCAGCGAAGTCTCTCTCTATGCTGTGGATGAAGGCGTCCTAAGCCTGATGGATCACAAGACACCGAATCCAAGTGAGTTCTTCCATTCGCCCATGCCTCTGGCGATCAATAACTACACCTCCTATGATGATCTCATTCCCGAAGAGTTCGCAGCGCGTGAGCGCGGCAACAAAGGCTTCGTCATTGGTGGTGGTGGTGAGGAAAATGATTCTCCTATGGCCCTACGGAAAAACTTCATCGCCACGCCCTTGTGGTTAGCCACGGCAATGACAGATGCTGAGGGTAAAATCACAGCCAACATCACAGCACCTGATAACCTCACACGCTACCGACTGATGGCCGTCGCTGTCAGTGCAGCGGATCTCTTTGGCAGTGGTGAGTCAGCCTTCACCATCAATAAACCCCTGATGGTCGAGCCAGTCATTCCACGCTTTGCTCGATTGGGAGACGAGACTCTACTCAAAGCCGTGCTGCATAACACCACACCCAATTCAGGTGAAGTAGAAGTCACCCTAGAACTGGACACTACCGCCGACTTCATCCGTGAAGAGCGCTTTTTCATCCCAGCTTCCATGAAAGCGCCCGAAGACCCGAAAGTCTGGAAACAAAAAGTCAGCCTGAAGGCCAATGAAACCACCGCCGTGGCCTATCCGGTTGCCTTTGCCAAACTCGGCACCGCCAAGTGGAAGTGGAACGCCCGCAGTGTCACATGGAGTGGCCCAGCGCTGACAGATGCCACGGAGTCCACCCTTGAAGTGACTCATCCCGTCCCGGAATTCCGCGAAGTTCGTTATTCTCGTCTCGGCACCGATCCGATCGAAAACCTTGCTGCTTCAGTGAACCCAACCTTGCTCGAAGGAGAAGGCACCATGTCCGTGGGCGTCAGCACCTCTAGGCTGTATGAGGCACGGGACGCTCTCGAATACATCTTGGAGTATCCCTATGGCTGCGTCGAGCAAAGCACCTCCGCTACCATTCCCTGGTTAGCACTTGGCGGCTATCAAACGCTCTTCCCTGAACTTCTCAGCGCAGATAAAACCAAAGCCGCCGTGCAAAAAGGCGTGGATCGCTTGCTGACCATGACCACAGAAGAAGGCGGCCTTTCTTACTGGCCTGGTGGCACCGAGAGCAGCTACTGGGGCAGCGCTTATGGTGGTTTCATGCTCATGAGAGCCAGGGATGCCGGAGCCAATGTGCCACCGGAAATCATCGAAAAACTTCTCGCTTATCTCTCCAAGAAATTGCGTGGACTGGAAGAAGAAAAAGATCTCTACAACATCACCGATAGCGCCATGGCGCTCTATACCCTGGCCAAAGGCAAAAAAGCCGAGCCTGCCTACCAGAACCTGCTGCACAGCAGGCGTGACCGCCTGCCAGAAGCCGCCCGCCTTTACACCGCTCTGGCCATGTGCCTGAGTGAGACGCCCGAAGCACAGATCAAAGAAATGCTTGGCTGGAAGCCCCCAGCACCTCCAGAGCCACCGAAGAAAGTCGCCAGTAAAACTGCCTCTAAGAAACCCGCCAGCAAGCCTGTGGCCAAGCCTACACCAACACCTGCTCCTGTCTGGGCGCACTGGGCTGGTAACGGCGCCAACCGCGGCCTGCGCCTGATCGCTTACACTCATCTTGGCCTGACGACAGACGCTGAAACACTGGCAAAAAGCATCCTCCAATCCCGCAACGGTCGCGGTGAATGGGGAAATACCTTTGCTAATGCCTGGACCCTCACTGGACTTGCTGCCTATGAGCGCAGTCTGAAAAAGACAGCCGAACCGCTGGTCGCTAAGGTGATCTGGGATGCCCAGCAGGCGGAGCTCACCGTGCCAGCCCATCCAGGCAGCGCCAAGATCTCCTTTGAGCTAAACAACAACCTTGCCAACGCTCCGCTGAAGATCGATCTCCCAGCCGGTCGCGAGGCCTTCTCTCGGCTGGAAGCCCACAGCTTCCCTCAGGACCGCGAGTTCAAAGGGGAGAACAAAGGCTACGGCATCGAACGTCAGTATGAAAAACTCCTTCCTGACGGGTCCACCGCTGAAGCCAACGACCTGCGAGTCGGCGACATGGTGGTCATATCCCTCAACATCCAAATCAGTGGAGGCGACCGTTACCTTGCTATCAATGATCCCTTGCCTAGCGTGCTGGAGGCCATCAACCCTGAATTTGGCACGCAAAACAAGCGTGAAGGAGATCAGCTCCCAGAAGGCATCGAAGCCTGGTTCTGCGACCACCGTGAGATTCGTGCTGACCGCGCCCTCTTCTTCACCGACTACGCCCCGCAGAAAGGCAAATTCCAGCTGCGCTATTTGGCCCGCGTCATCGCCGAAGGAGACACCATCGCCCCACCGGCGCGGATTGAAGCCATGTATCAACCCGACAAGTACGGCCTCACTCCAACTCAACACCTCCGTACGCTTCCTAGCGGCGGCGGTCAGGTCGCAGGCAAGTAGGCTTAGCTTCTAGCTTCTGAGTCTTTCATGGATCCATAGCCAGAAACTCACCCGCCTTTCACTACTGCAAGCTCGCCTGAAACTCTTCAGGTGAGCCTTCCAGTAAGGCTAGAGCTTCACCAACCAGGTAAAGAGAGCCTGCAATGAGTCGTTTACTCTCTCCTGCTGCGCGTAGTGCGGAGGAAAGGTCGGCGTGCTCAGTGATGGGCAGGATGGCGATGTCTAGACTGTCCCAAATCTCACGCAACTGAGCGGTCGGCATAGCGCGTGGTGAATGAAAGGTGGTGAAATGCCAAGCTTTCACAATAGGTGACAACGCGGACATCACGCCGGCGATGTCCTTATCCTTGGCAGCAGCAAAGATGATCTCTACAGACTGATCTGGGAACTGCATCTCCCAGGTGGTAGCAAGGACGAAAGCGGCCTCAGGATTGTGAGCTCCATCTAAAATCAGGCGCCCTCCACACAGAGACTGAAAACGGCCGCGCCACTGTACAGCCTTGAGTGCTATTTCCAGCTGAACTGCGGGCAGTTTGATTCCAGCTTCACGAACGGCTTCCAGCGCCAAGGCTGCGTTCCAGGCCTGATGTGGACCTTCCAGGCCAAGTTCCACATCCATCAAAGGACCATCCACGATGGAAAGGTAGGATTTCTTTTCTTTGGCCACCGCTTTGATGACATTCAGCGCTAAGGGATCTTGCAGGCCCGTAACGACCGTGACTCCCGGCTTGATGATGCCTGCTTTTTCACCGGCAATCTTAGCCAGTGTATCTCCGAGCTGCTCCATGTGATCAAAGCCGATGCGAGTAATCACGCTCACTTCTGGCGTGATGGCATTCGTGGCGTCAAGCCGCCCACCCATGCCTGTTTCTAGGATTGCCCATGGCAGACCACGCTGCTGAAACCAATCCAGAGCAAGGGCGAAGGTGAGTTCAAAAAAGGTCGGGTGCGTTTCCCAGTCTGCGACTAAAACGCGTAGCTTGGCCAAACCAACCTCGATTTCCGCATCGCTAATCTCGCGTTCATGGTCGCGGATTCGTTCATTAAAACGCACCAAGTGGGGTGATGTGAAAAGCCCTGCACTGACGCCAGCGGTCTGCATCATGGCATGAATGAATGCACAGGTGCTGCCTTTACCATTGGTTCCGGCGACGTGGATGAAGCGCATCCCCTGCCCTGGCAATCCTAGAGCGCCTAGCAGCTTCGTGACATTATCGAGGCCCAGCTTGATGCCGAACATCTGAGTCGTGTAAAGCCAATCCAATTCTGGGTGGGAAGAAGCAGACATTACAGGCGGATCTCCATGGCTTGAGCTGCACGGCAGGCCTTAGCACGGGCTTGGGTGACGTCATCGGCTCTGGCCAAAGTCACCGCCATACGACGCTGACCACTCACGGTCGGTTTCCCAAACAAACGCATCTGAGTATCTGGCTCAACCAAGACCTGGTCCAGAGCACCAAACTGCACGGTGCTAGACTCACCTTCTACCAATACGGCACAGCTGGCACTAGGCCCATGCTGGCGGATGTTTGGGATCGGTAGCCCCAAAATGGCCCGCACGTGCAGAGCAAACTCGGATAGATCCTGAGAAAGCAAGGTCACCAGCCCTGTGTCATGGGGTCGCGGTGAAACCTCGCTAAAAATCACGTCATCTCCTTTGATGAACATTTCCACTCCGAAGAGACCGCGCCCACCAAGTGAGGCCGTAATTGCACCAGCCATGTGCTCAGCAGCTGCCAGGGCCACCGCTGACATATCATGAGGCTGCCAGGATTCACGATAGTCTCCCTTGATCTGAGTGTGACCGACTGGCGCACAAAATGAAGTGCCACCAACATGACGGACGGTGAGCATGGTGATCTCATAATCAAAATCAACGAAGCCTTCGACGATGACCTTGCCCTTTCCTGCGCGGCCTCCTTCTTGAGCATATTGCCAGGAGTGTGAGATGTCCGCCTCCGATTTCACCACGCTTTGTCCCTTTCCAG
>JAPLUM010000702.1 GCA_026397605.1 Verrucomicrobiota bacterium
CAAGGCGCTGCAGCCCGAGCAAATCAAAGCGGTGGCGGCACATGTCGAGAAGCTACCGCTCGTCGTGCCAGACAAGCGTGTGATCGAGGGTGCCGATGTCGCCGCAGGACAACTGCTGTTTTACGAACGCTGCATGGAGTGCCACCGCTACAATGCCAGCGGCGAGATGGCCTTTGGCAGTCCACCGCTGGTAGGGCGTCAAGATTGGTATCTTTTAGCCCAACTCATGAAGTTTAAAAACCTGCATCGCGGCGCTGCCAAAGGCGATGAAAAAGGTGCCAAGATGGTCCAAATGGCCACCCTCTTCATCGAGGATGAAACCACCATGAAAAACCTCGTCGGCTACATCCTCACCCTGAATCCTGTTCCTGAGGAGGACACTCTTTTCAAACCAGAGGCCAAATAGCTGACAGCTAGGCCCATGGCTTTGCGTTGATGTTCTTCTCTATGAAGATTTTTACGACTGTTCTTACTGCTTTGACTTTGGTGACAATTCTCAACGCTGTTGATGCACCGCCAGCTAAGCCAAAGTGGCAGAAGGTGCTGCCGCAAACGCCAGCTGGGTTTACTTTAAAGACGCTAGAGGTCGCCAAGTATCCTGAGCATACGGTGGAACTGTTTGTCTATGTGCCTGATGCGGAAGGCACGTGGCCCTGCATTCTCGACATTCATGGTGGCGGCTGGAAGGCACGTCAGATCGACTCGGATAAACCCATGATGGAGCGCCTTGCTGCACGTGGATTTGTTACGGCACTGGTGACTTATCGCCTCTCCACTGAGGCAAAATATCCGGCGGCACTGCATGATTGCAAAGCAGCGCTTCGTTGCCTGCGGGCTCATGCTAAGGAGCTCAAGCTCGATCCTGAACGAATCGGCTGCATGGGTGGTTCTGCAGGCGGTCATCTGTCGGGTTTGACGGCAATGACTGCGGGTCTGCCTGAGTTTGAAGGAACAGGTCCATTTCAAGATCAATCCAGTGCTGTGAAAGCCTGCATCGTCATGGCTGCTACTCAGGATATGCTGGCTGCGAATAGTGCCAAGACAAATGACGGAGCCGTACTCTTTTTTGGAGCCAGTGCGCAGGATAAACCAGAAATCTACAAAGCAGCTTCCCCCATCACCCATGTTCGTGCTGGTGTGCCACCGACGATTTTCATCGAAGGTGAAAAGGACACGCTGAAAATCGGTCGTGCCGAGATGATGGAAAAGCTCAAGGCACTGGGTATTGAAACCTCCGTGCACACGCTCAAAAATGCCCCACACCCTTTCTGGATGAGTGAGCCATGGTGCGGCGAGACGGTGGAAATCGCCGCCGCTTTTTTTAAAAAGCATCTCGGTGAGCCGGTGAAGCAGGGTTTACACACGAAATGATAGAATGAAGGAGGCAATTGCCCATTTGTTACAGGATTTTTTAGGCCTCTGAAAAGCTATTGCTTGGAGTTAGGGTGCCATTCGCAGCCCTTCATCTTCTACTTCGGCGGCGTTGCATGAGGAGACCTGTGGCTCCCAGCATGAGTAGTAGGGTTTTTCCAGGTTCAGGAATAACAGTCTGCCCGACGAGGATGCTGGCACCGGAGTCATCATAAGCCCAGTCGTGGACGAGAGCGCCTGGATCGTCCTGGGTCAAGGTGACGCGCATCCACCCATACAAAGGCCCACTGTTGCCCGCGAGGCGGAAGGCGAGATAGCCTGGCTCTCCCGCCGTGAATTTACCAGGACCGCTGCCGATGTGGTCGGTATCGCTGCCGCCGATGCCACTGGCAAAAATGCTGGAGCTACTGACCAGCGTGCCGAAGGGCACATTTTGGATCAGTGAAAAGTGATCGCTGCCACTGGCGCGCACAGGCTGGAAGGCAGCGCTGTTGTATTCACCAATACCTCCCATAAAAAAATTCACATCCCACCCACTAAAAGGTGAGGTGCTGTTATTGGTGAGTGGATTGAGGTTCTCCACATCAATGTACACGCCATCAAAGTTACCGGTGGTGATGATGATGTTTTGCAGACCACTGTAGATAACGGCAGCGGTTCCTGCTGTTGGCTGCAACTGGACGATGGACAGTAGTAGCAGGGTTTTAATATAGAGGCGCATGAGCTTTGAGAATAAACGGGTTTTAGGGAGCGATGGTGACTTCGACGACGAAGAAGCGGGCTTTGAGACCATTCACAAAGAGCGGGTATCGGACCACGACAGCCTCCGTGTTGGCATCGCTGGCGATGACACTTGGTGTTCCGGTAGCGGTGACCCAGTTCGTGAGATCACCGCTGAAACGCACGGTGTAGGTCAGTCCGGCCTGCTGCCAGTCCTTGCGCCGAGTGTAGAGGGCGTTGAAGCTGAAGGTGCCGCCGTTTTTGATGGACTCGACTCGCGGCGGGCCGGTGGTGATCACGCTGCTGCCGCTGAGGGTGATGGGGCCGGTGCTGCTGCCGTCGGGGTTCAGGCCAAAGGCGAAGCGCTTGAGGTTTTCACCCGCGTTAGCCGTGGGATCGCTGGGGAGGCTGTTCAAGATGGCCCAGCTTTCAAAAAGTCGCCGCACGGTGATGATGAAGGTTTTTTCCGTCCAGTCTGAGGCGGCGTCCGTGGCCCGAATGCGGATGCTGTAGCTGCTTTTGGTCTCGTAATCGGCACTGCCGGTGAGGATGAGTTGGTTGCCAGTGATGGTGAAGGCCGCGTTGTCTGTGCTGCCGGTGCCGGTGACGAGGGTGAAAATGTGCGTGTCACCTGCATCGGCATCCACGGCAGCCAGTGTGCCCACGGTGCCTGGAGTGCCGTGTTCGGTGATGAAGCTGCTGTTCAGCAGGATGTCCGTGGGAGTGCTGTTCCCCATGCCGATGCCCGTTCCGGTGAGGGCGATGTCAAAGCTGGGCGTCACGGGATCATCGGTAAGTACGCGCAGGACGGCGGTGCGCACGCCGGCGGCGGACGGGGTGAAGGTGACCCGCACCGTCAGGGTGGCACCACCCTCGAAGAGCGGCGTGATGCTGGCGTGTTCGAGCGTGAAGTCCGCCGCGTGCGGCCCGTCTTTCGTCACATTGAAGAGCGTGAGGGGGACGCCGCCTGCATTCCGCACGGTGAAGGTCATCGGACTGCTCGGCACTCCGATCGGCCCACTTCCCAAGGAGCGGGTGCTGCTGCCGCTGACCAAGGGCGTCTCCGCAGGCTGCTCCACACTCAAACGCATGGCGTAATAAGACCACATGAGGTCATCATTATGCGCATCGTAGCAACTGATGACGGCAGCGCCGTTGAAATCGATGAGCGAGGGAAAGCTGCCAGTGGAGTTTGGGGGCAAAAAAACATAAGATGGCACGTCCGCCAGATTCACCGGCACGCTCCAGTCCTCCACCTGCGCACCCGTGGTGGTCGATGAAAGGGTGTACATCAGGTAACTCTGGAGAAATGTCCCTTTCGAGTAAGCGATCGCGGGTTGTCCGTTTATCACGGCGAGGGACGTATAGGTTGGGTCGGAGGATGAGAGAGTGATCGAGGCCGGCCAGAGGGTTCCATCGGCATTGCTGGCACGCACATAGCTGAGACCAGTGGGGCTGCGAAAACTGACGGCAGGGCGTCCGTCCACCATTGCCAGTGAGGGTGCATTATTGGCACCCATGGAGATTGTCAACGGCTGCCCCCACGACGTTCCCGCTGCATCGTTGGCCCGGATGAATCGGAGGCCTGTGCCATCCAAGTAGGTCACAGCCGCGCGGCCATTCACTTCAGCAAACGAAGCACTGCTACCGGAGGCTACTAGCACCTGTGGCGCACTCCACGCCGCACCATCCGCGTCAGCAGCACGCACAAAGACCAATTGTGAATTACCGTCGAAAAAAATGACACAGGGAACTCCTGCCACAACCCTCAAGCTGGGGATCTCTCCTGTATTGAGACCGTAGGCTGTGCCAGGCAAATCCACAGGCAAGCCCCAGGCTGCTCCGTCTGCATCCGTGGCGCGCACATACTGGATGCGTCCGGTGGAGGCGTTCACATAGCTGATGGCAGGCTTCCCATTGACGACCCACAGTGAAGCAGCCCCTCCCAAGTCACCGATGCCGGTGACGACGTCGATGGGGCTGCCCCAGGCATTGTTCAGCGGATTTGCTCGCACATAGCGGATGCTGTTGTTGGTATCATCCAGGTAGGCGATGGCCGGGCTGCCATTTACGAGGGCCTGGGAGCTCCATTTACCGACATCACCGGACTGCACACCCGGGTCAATCACGCTGTCAGTGCCCCAGGCGCTGCCAGCAGCATCCGTGGCCCGGATGAATTTCAAATCGCCATTCGTGGCATCCTGGTAGGCGATGGCTGGGAGCGCGTTCACCATCGCCATGTGGGCAAACTGTCCCAGATCACCCGTGGTAGAGTCCAGAACGGCTGGTGTGGCCCATTCGCCCACGGCAGCTCCATTGGCGGTGGTGGCGCGGATGAGCTTCAGGTTCGTGTTGGTTGTGTCGTAGTAGCTGATGGCCGGATTTCCATCCAGAGTCAGCAGCGTCGGATAGCTGCCCACATCCCCGGTGCTGTCGAGCGTGATAGCCGTGCTCCAGGCACCTGCGCCGGTGCCTGTGGCATTGGTGGCACGGGAGTATCGCAGGTCACGGCTGGTCGTGTTGTAGTGGGCGATGGCCGGGTTCCCATTGATGGTCCGGAGACAGCAATAAGCACCGTCGGCTGTGTTGGACGACACCGTCACCGCAGATCCCCAGGCAGTTCCTTGGGCATTCGTGGCACGGCGGTATTTTAATCCGGAGTCGTTGTAGCAAAGAGCGGGAATTCCATCGATGATCGCCAGGCTGAGCGCGTACGGGAATCTCAGGTTCGGAGCACTAATGGACACTTTGGTTTTTGGCCAACTGCTGCCAGTCGCATCCAGAGCCCGAATGTAATTGATTGTATATGTTTGTATACCAACGTCCGCTCCGATATAAGCGATGGCTGGATTGCCGTCTGCGATCACTAGATTCATGGAGAAACCTTCATTGTAGGTGTCTGACCTGGGCCACGTTCCAAACTGCACGGGATTGCCCCAACTTGTGCCGTCGGGATCATTGGCACGGATGTAATGAACCCCGTTATGTCGGCCCGGATTAAGAGAGCCTCCTGCCACGTAAGCGATCGCTGGGTGGCCATCGACCATGGCGAGCGCATTTATGTTTCCCGAGTAGCCTTCGCTGAAGACGGTGGTGATCGTCCAGGTGCCGCTGCCATCGGGCGCTGAGTTTCGGGCGAACTTCAGGTTCCCGTCTGTGATGTCGTAATACGACATGGCGGGATTGCCATTCACGACGGCCATGGAGGGGGACTGCCCGTTGACTCCGCCAGTGCCACGGTCAACCACGGTGAGGCTGAGCAGATTGGCGGTGCTGACCGTGCTGGTGTAAACCGTGCCGTTTTTGTTCGTCACATAGGCTCGAAAGGAATAGCCGCTGCCCCGTCTTAAGTTTGGAATGGTGATGCTGAAGGGCCCCGTGGTGCCGCTGGCCGTGACCCGGCTGCTTCCGAATGTGGACAGTGTGGGGGAGCTGCTGCGCGTGGTCAGTGTGTAAACCACGCCACGCTCCAGAATGGGCGTGGCACCATCGCTGGTGACATCAGCGCCGACTACAACGGAGGTGGCGGTCGGCTGGGAGATAGTCGGACTGGTGATCGAGGGCACAGTGGAAAGGTCCAGGCTGCGCAGCAGCTCGAACTGGCTGCCGGAGCCATTCCCGTAGCCCGTGGTGGTCTGGCCGCGCACACGGACATCGAATGCCCCCGGAAGAGAAAGACCGGTGATCTGCCACTGGTCGGTCGTGCCAGCGATGCGTGCGGCCGAGCCCAGTGGCGTCCAGGTGGCGCGATTGTCGAAGCTGACCTCCATCGACACACCCTGGGCCACTGATGTGCTGCCCCCGCGGGTGTAAGTCAGTTGGCTGGTCGTGGTCAGGTCAAACAACCCGCTTGGCGCGGTGACAGAGTAGATCAACGCGAGACCGGTGCGGGTCATGGCGGTGGAGGCCGGGGTCAAGGTCGTGAACGGCCCGCCGAGGAGCATTTGACGGCTATCTTCCAGGCTTGTCACCGCATGCACGGTGCTGCTGGCGTTCGGATTGAAGGTCGTGTCCAGCGTGCCATTGGCATTGATCCGTGCCACGCGGTTTCGTGTGGTGGCCGCCACGGTGGTGAAGTCCCCGCCGATGACCATCCCTCCCCCCGCTTCCAGGGCGATGCAGAAAACCGAACTGGACGCCGTGGACACATTCGGGTCGAAGGCGGTTTCCAGCGTCCCATCCGTATTCAGTCGGGCAATGCGGTTGCGAGTGGTGGCGGTGGCGGCTCCATTCGGCTGCACGGTGGTGAAGCCACCCCGTGGCGGTGGCGGCTCCATTTGGCTGCAAGGTGGTGAAAGTGCCGCCAATCAAGATCCTGCCATCGATTTGCTGGGCGATCGTGTGGACGATGTTGCCGGCGTTGGGGTTGAAGCTGGTGTCCAGCGTGCCGTCCGCGTTTAGCCTAGCGATGCGGTTCCGTGTCGTGGCGGTGGCGGCTCCATTTGGCTGAAGCGTGGTGAAAGCACCGCCGATGAGGATTTTCCCATCCGGCTGGAGAGAGAGGGCATTCACCGCAGTACTGGCGTTCGGATTGAAGCTGGTGTCCAGCGTGCCGTCCGTGTTCAGCCGGGCGATGCGATTACGCGTCGTGGCCGTGGGGGCGGTGTTTGGCTGTAATGTGGTGAAGGCCCCGGCGATGAGGATCTTCCCGTCCGGCTGCACCACGATGGCCGTCACGGCACCATTGGCCCTGGGATTGAAACTGGTGTCCAGTGTGTGGTCGGCATTGATGCGGGCGATGTTTCCCCGTGCCGTCCCAAGCGCTGTCGTGAAGGTGCCGCCCACGATATAGGTCCCATCACGCTGGATGCCGATGCTCTGCACGGTGCCACCGCTGTTCAAGTTGAGCGTTTTTACATTGGGAACACCTGCCGAGTAGGAGGAGCGGATCTGGAAGGTTGTGGAAGTGCTCAGCGCCGGATCACCGTTGATGCTGTTATCATCGGTCATGGTTACCTGCACTTGCGCGACGCCTTCGGTGCCATTTGGAGTGTAGGTCAGCACTCCCGCCGTGGATACTGATGGAGCCACCGAAAAAATCTCTGCCCCAGAAAGCACCGTGGTAGTGACCGTGAAACTTTGGGTGACGGTGAAATCGCCATCATCGAAGAAGGTCACGAACCCCGTCACCGTCTGAGGGGTGTTGTAAACATTGGTGACGGTTTGATCACCCGCCAAGGTGGCACTAGGCGGCTCATTACGATTAATCACCGACAAGGTCAGTGCCTTTTCCAGCACACCGCCATTCCCGTCGTGCACCCACACTCGAATCGAGTAGCTGTTCTTGAGTTCGAAGTCGAACCCTGGACCGCCGTTTAGATACAGGCCGTTGCCGAAGACATAGAATGTGCCGTTGTCTGTGCTCCCAGGGCCTCCAGTTAAGCTAAAAATGTGGGTGTCGCCCGGGTTGGCATCGACAGCGCTCAGGGTTGTGATGGGCAGGTAGGTGTTTGGGCCTTCGCTCACGCTGCTTGGGGTGAGGATGATGTCCGTGGGAGCGACGTTCTGGCCATACAGGGGCATCGCAAGGCTGGCCAGCATTGCCAACAGCAAGCAAGGGATCGAAAAGGGCGCTTTCATGGGTGGGACGAGGGTTCGTCCGCGTCATCCACACCGTTTTGTCCGCCGTGTTACCGGAGGGTCTGAGAAAAATTTAGTCCGCCCCGGCTTCGCGGAGGCTTTCTTCGAGTTCAGGCTTCAGTTCAGCGGCTTTGCGCTGGCTGATGGGCGCGGTTTCGAGGGTTTTGAGGAGGTGGTTGAGGATGCGCCGGGCTTCCTCGGGCTGGCCGGCCTTGCGCAGGCGGTTGGCGAGGGTCTCCCAGCGGCTGAAGTAGGCGGAATCGTCCCACTCCTGGGCCTGGAGCAAGGCGGGGAGTTTTTTCAGCAGCGCTGCACCTTCGGCGGACTGGCCGAGGTCCTGGAGGGTTTGGAATTGATTCACCAGGATGGTGGCCGCGCTGGGTGGCAAGCGACCGTCAGATGTCACGCGGTCGAGCCAGCTTGCCGCCATTGTGTGGGCTTCATCGAGGCGTTTCAGCTCTCGCAGGGCATCGATAACCTTCCCAGCCTGGCGCTGCGTCATGGCGTGCATGGGGCCGAGATCCTGATCACATACCCGCAGGACATCGCGGCGGAGCGCCAGCACGGCTTCGTGGCCGGAGTGCTTTTCGAGCGTGGTCGCCAGTCCGTCGAGCGTGGCGTTCGCCTTCACATAATCTGGCCCCACGGTGTGCCAGTAGATGTCGAGCGCCTGGCGGGCATGGCGGATGGATTCCTCGATCAATCCGGCCTCGCGACAATGCTTTGCCAGCCGGCCAAAAACACGCCCGGTGACCGCATGCCGCCCGCCCTGCTCCTTCAGGGACAGTGCGGCGGTCTCACGCCCGAGCTTGAGCGCCTCCTCATGCCGTCCGAGTTCGAACAGCGCCGTCATCAGCTCCGTCTTCGCGGTGATTTCATCAAAGGAATCGTTTCGCCGCTGGTAATGCTCGACGCAGGTGCGCAGCAGCGTCTCCGCTTCTTGGCAAGCCTCCCGGGTGTTCACCTCATCGAGCAGTTCCTCCGCCAAGGCGTAACGAGTGCGGCAGGTCTGCTGATCATCCTCAGGGAGATGACTTTCCTGCCAGGCGATGATGCGGCGCAGTTCATCGCGTGTGGCGACGGCCTCGGCGCTGGTGGCCTCAGAGGACTGCATCGTCTTCAAGGCGAGCCGGTAGCGCAGGCTCCAAAGCAGCGGATCATCCGCGTCGAGCAGCGGCTCAGCCTGGGCCAGCACCGTTTGGAAAAGCTTCACATCCGAGGGCTTCGTCATCATCGTGGCCACCTCGGTGAGCATGGAGGCCTTCCGCCGCGAATCACCGTCAAAGCTCGCGAGGCGGCGCAGCAGTTCCTCGCGCCACTTGTCCGGGTCCACGGCTTGACCGGTGACGTGCTCATCCATGCCGCGCACGGTATCGAGCACGATGTCCGCGATCTCATCGGACTCCGCCTTTTGCCGCAGCGCGGCGTTTTCCGCCTCGCGGGCCTTCACCGCCTGCCAGATGGAAATGCCTGTGCCTGCGATGAGCGAAAGAAAAGCCACCAGGAGGGCCGCAGCGGCGGCTTTGTGCCGCAGTACCCTTCGCCAAATCAAATCAATGCCCGTGACGGGGCGCGACTCGATCTCTTCACCGGCCAGAAAGCGCTCCAGCTCCTCCGCGAGGAAGCCCGCGCTGCGCAGGCGCTTCTCCGGCTTCTTTTCCAAACAGCGCCGGATGAGCGTGGCGAGATCAGGCGGTAGTTTCGAGGCCTCCAGAGCGGGGGTGCTTTCACCGCGAGATTTGGCAGCACTACCCATATCTGGCTCCGCCTGCGTGATGCGGCGGATCACTTCCACCGCGCTGCCGCCAGGAAAGGGCAGCCGGTTCGTCAGCATCTGGCACAGCAGCACGCCGAGAGCCCACACATCGCTGGCCGTCGTGATCTCCTGGGCACCTCCATCCGCCTGCTCCGGGCTCATGTAGTGCAGCGTGCCGAGCTGCATGCCGCTGCGCGTGAGCTGCGATTCGCCGTCGAGCTGCTTCGCCAGGCCAAAATCCGCCAGGAGCGGACCACCCTCCGCATCCAGCAGGATGTTCGCTGGTTTCAAATCGCGATGCAGCACGCCGCGGTCATGCGCATGCTGAACGGCGTGGGCGATGGCCGCCATCATCGTAGCTGCTTCGCGAGGTGGCATCGCACCAAGCTTTTGCAGCCGCTCCGCCAGCGAGCCGCCTTCCGCGAGACGCATGGTGAAATACGGTGTGCCATCCACCTCCCCGCTCTCATAGACTGGGATGATGTGCGGATGCAGCAGCCGCGCGATGGCCTTCATCTCCGTGCGAAACCGCGCCGCCTCCTCGCGGCGGGCAAACTGCGCATCGCGGATCACCTTCATCGCCACCCGACGCTTCAGTTTTAGATCCACCGCCTCAAACACCATGCCCATACCGCCGCTGGCGATCTCTCGCTCCAGCTCGCTCCAGTGGACTGGTGCATACAGGACAGGCTTTGGACTCCGTGGCGCTCATGCATTCGATAGCAAGCTCACGAGATAACGCAGTTCATCATCCACTTCCGCGTCTGTCGCCACCACCTGGCGCACCTCCCCCCGAAGCAGCACACCAAAACGCCGCCGCATGTCTGTGGCGGCCTTGCGCACCGCGCCGTGGGACATGCCATGCTGCTCCGCCAGTGACTCCCAATCCGGCGAAAGACCCTCAGCGGCAAATACGCGCTGCTTTACTTCGATCAAAAAATCAGCGTGTTCACGCTCTGCGTGCTCTTCATCGAGCTGCCGCATGACCTGATCCACCAGCGCCCGCGCCCAGCGGCGGTCATAGGCTAGGTCGGGCGACACTTCATCAACCAACGACACGTATTCATCCGCCTTGCCGATCTCCTCTAGGCTAACCACAGACATGCCACCACCACGTTTTTGTCGATTTGCATCACGATGTTGATTGGCCAGCCAGTTGGTGAAACAGCGGAGCAAAAAGCTGCGGAAACGGACCTCACCACGTTTCACCTCTGATAAAATCTGGCCAGAGATCAAATGCTCAAAAAAGCCCTGAACTTGATCCGTCGCCTCCTCGTGAAGCGCCCCGCGCTGACGAACAAAAACATACAGTGGCCTCCAATAGGCCCGTGCCAGCCGCTCCAATCCTAAAGCCGCCTCAGTCTCTGAATTTGCCGCGAGGATCATGGACCACATCGTCGCTGGAAAAAGCCCACTTTCATTCATCATGGTCGAATAGAAAAGTCATTCGGACTGAATGACCTAAGATTAGGTTTTGGCAATACTTTTAGTCTTGTGAAAATGAAACTCTGGCAAGCCCCATTCAGCCGGTCAATGAAATGTCCACGGTCGCCACTACTTTCATCGTCTCTATCTTCATCGAAGCCGAGAAAGATACGCTGAAAATCGGTCGGGCCGAGATGATGGAAAAACTCAATGCACTCGGAATCGAGACCTCCGTGCACACGCTCAAAGGTGCGCCACATCCGTTTTGGATGAGCGAGCCATGGTGCAGCGAGACGGTGGAAATCGCCGCCGCTTTTTTCAAAAAGCATCTCGGTGAGCCAGTAAAGTGAACTTCCAGCGTGTGGAGCTTGCGCCTGAGTGAGGCCCTGTCACACTAAGGATTCTTATGTCCACCATCGTTGTTGCCCAGAAAAACGGAGTCGCCTGCATTGGCGCAGATACCATGAGCTGTCTTGGTTCACTGCGCCAAAAGGCTCACCACATCGTTAATAAAACCAAGATCACCAAGGTTGCCGATAGCTACATCGGCCTCACGGGCACCTCCGCCAGCCTGGTGGTGATGAATAGCTACTTTTCCAATCCTGAGCGGCCTCGTGACTTCTCTAGCACGGACATGATCTTTGAGACTTTTCGCCATGCGCATCATTGGATGAAGGCGGAGTACTTCATGACCACCATGGCCTCCAAAGAGGAGGAATACGAGACGACGCAGTTTTATGGACTCGTCGCCAATCCGCATGGTATCTTTGCTCTCTATTCATATCGCAGTGCCCAGCAGTTCCATAAATTCTGGGCCGCTGGCTCAGGCCGCGACTACGCGCTGGGTGCCATGCAGAGCGTCTATGATCAGTATGATGATGTGGTGGACATCGTTAAAGCAGGTTTGAACGCTTCCGCAGAATTTGATAGTGCCACCGGATCACCCTTCGAGATCTACACCTGTAATCTGATTCAGCCTGCGGTGCCGGTGAAGGCTTTCAAAGTTGCGAAAAAGGCACGCAAGCGATAGCGCCAGATTTTTTTTACCGCTAATCGACGCTAATAACCGCTAATTTTAAAACCATGAATGCCAATGATTTTCCCGCTCATGAAGATGATTTTCCATTTGCAGGGGAAGGTTATGAATTGATGGCTGCAGCCTTTGAAGTTTATGGGGAATTGGGGGGTGGATTAGCAGAGGAAATTTATCAGGAGGCGATGGAGCTAGAGTTGGGTCTAAGAGAAATAGGCTTTGTTGCGAGGCAGGAACTTTCACTCCATTATAAAGGTAACGAACTCAAAAAAAGATATATCCCGGATCTCTTCGTAAGCGGTGGAATTATTGTCGAAATAAAGGCTGTGACTGCAATCTCCAGCGATCATATTGCTCAGTTGTTAAACTACATGCGCATCTCATGCCAGCCCGTCGGCTACCTCATCAACTTTGGTCCTACTCGGAAAGTGGAATGGAAAAGATTTGTGCTTCGTGAATTCATTCAAAAGTGATAAGCGCGGTGCATTTTGAATCAGGAATTTTAACCGCTAATGGGCGCTAATAGACGCTAATTTAAAACCCATATAGCAGCTTTGATCTTTGGTTCTGAAATTAGCGCTAATAAGCGTTTATTAGCGGTTAAAAATTCCGGTTAGAATCGTCTGAGATATCTCACTCAATAAAGCTTTCACTTTCTTTGCGGTTGGTCATTAGATTCCGTTCCATTCCGCGTTTATTATCCTTCATGAAAGTTCAGATTCTCCCCTTCCTCTTTGTCTCCGTCGTTCTTGCTGATGGCCCTAAAGATAACCTTGCTGAAAATGTTCGTCCTATCCCGCCCCCAGGAGTAGCGGTGCCCGAGGCTGATGTAAAGATGCTGACGCAGGGGCTTTCCGAACTGCGCACGGCGATTGATGCGGCGGTGAAAGCACAGGCTAAGAACCTGCAGTTGGCCGACCTTTTGCCGGACGTGGAGATTTTTTATAAAGGTGTCGATTGGGCGCTGAAATATAATGAAATCCACAAACTTACGGAGATCAAATCTGCGCAGGAAGCAATCGCCGAAGGTAAGCTGAGGGCTGAGCAACTCAAAAACGGTCAGGCTCCGTGGACGAAGACGAAGGGATTGGTCGTGCGTGGTTATCGCTCTAAAATTGACGGTTCAGTGCAGCCCTATGGCATGGTGATCCCAGAGTCTTATTCGGGGGCTCCTTCGCGCTTAGACGCTTGGTGTCATGGTCGCGGTGAAACGCTCAGCGAACTTGCTTTCATTGATCAAAGGCGCAAGCAGGTGGGCAATGTGGCTCCCGCCAATACGCTAGTCCTGCATCCTTACGGACGCTATTGCTGTGCCAATAAATTCGCGGGTGAGGTCGATCTCATCGAGGCACTGGACCATGCCAAGAAGTTTTATGCCATTGATGAAGACCGCACGATCATTCGCGGCTTTAGCATGGGCGGTGCCGCTGCCTGGCAGTTTGCAGTGAACTATTCAGACAAATGGTGTGCGGCAAATCCAGGCGCTGGTTTTGCGGAGACGCCTGAGTTTCTGAATGTTTTCCAAAGTGAAGATGTTTCCAAAATCCCTGCTTATGAAAAGACCCTTTGGCACTGGTATAATGCGACTGATTCCGCGCTGAACCTATTCCATGTCCCGACGGTGGCCTATAGCGGAGAGCTCGATAAGCAGAAGCAGGCTGCCGATATTATGGAGAAATATCTGCGCATGGAGAACATGGAACTAGAGCACCTCATTGGTCCTCAGACAGCGCATAAAATTCATCCTGATTCTCTCATTGAAATAGAGAAGCGTCTGGCTGCCATCGCCGCTGTGGGACGGGATCGCACGCCGAGAGAGGTTCACTTCGCGACTTGGTTCTTGCGCTACAATACGATGCACTGGATTACGGTGGATGAGCTGGTGCAACAATGGGAACGGACTCGCATTCATGCTGAAATTACTGGCGACGCAGAAGTGACGATCAAAACTCAGAACACCGCAGCGCTGACCATTAACATGCTGCCAGGCCACTGTCCGCTGAGTGTTCGTGAAAAGCCGACTGTCGTCATCGACGGAACAAAGATTGAAGTCCTACGGCCAAAATCGGATCGCTCATGGCTGGTGCATTTGCGCCGATCTGACGGAAAGTGGCAGCAGGCTCTTAGAGCACACGAGGATGATAAGCTAGTGAAGCAACATGGGCTCTCAGGTCCTATTGATGATGCCTTTATGGATAGCTTTCTTTTTGTGAAACCGACAGGTGCAGCGATGAATACCAAGGTCGGCGAATGGGCGAAAGCAGAAATGGAACGCGCCGTGTTTGAGTGGCGTCGTCAGTTCCGTGGGGATGCACCTGCAAAAGATGACAGCGCTCTCAATGAGGCGGACATTGCAGCGAATAATCTCGTTCTATGGGGTGATCCCCAGAGTAATGCGGTGCTGGCCAAAGTGATCGCCAAACTGCCGATCCAGTGGACCAAAGATAAACTCGTGGCCAATGGCAAGACCTATGACGCCACTAGCCATGCGCCTGTTTTGATTTATCCGAATCCGCTGAATCCAAAGCGCTACATCGTCATCAACAGCAGCTTCACCTATCGCGAATATGACTATCTGAACAATGCACGCCAAATTGCCAAGTTGCCGGATTGGGCTGTGATCGATCTGAGCCAACCCAAAACACCTCGCGCGCCTGGTGGCATTCCTGATGCAGGCTTTTTTGATGAAGCCTGGCACTGGAAAAAATAGGCTCGCTTTTTATTGGCTGGATACGTTCTAATCTAACTTATCATGAAACGACTGACTCTTTGTCTCCTGCTCCCATGGATGGTCTTTGGCCAAACAACGGACAAGCCTAAAAAGGCGGCTTCCTCATTGCCTGAAGGCTTTCATGAACTGAAGATCGGTGATGCTGCACCGGATTTTGAATTAATTGGAGTTGATGAAGAGAAGCATACCTTGAAGGAGTATGCCGAGGCTGATCTCCTCATGATCGCTTTTTTAAGCAATCACTGCCCGACCTCACAGGCTGTGGAAGGGCGCATCAAGAAGCTCGTCAAAGACTACAAGAGCAAAGGTCTGCAGCTGGTAGCGATCAATCCCAATGACCCAGCTGCCTTGCGCGCAGATGAGTTGGGTTACTCCATTTATAATGACAGCTTCCCTGAGATGAAGAGACACGCCAAGGAGCAGGAGTTTACCTTCCCATATCTCTACGATGGTGAAACACAGAAGACCACTTTAGCCTATGGCGGCTTGGCGACACCGCATGTTTTACTCTTTGATAAAGAGCGTAAACTTCGCTATCAGGGCCGTCTGGATGACTCGCGATATGCGGACGAAAGCACTGTGACTGCTACCGATGCGCGGAATGCTATTGATGCGCTGTTAGCGGGTAAGCCGGTGCCTGTTGAAGTCACTAAACCACATGGTTGCTCGACGAAGTGGATCGACAAGCGTGCCCAAGTGACGGCTGATATCGAAAAGTGGGAATAGGAAGAAGTCGAAGTGGAATTGATCGATGCCAAAGGTTTGGCGGCTCTGCGTATAAACGACACTAAGAAAGTGCGTATGTTCAACGTCTGGGCCACTTGGTGTGGACCTTGCGTAAAGGAGTTTCCAGAACTCGTGGCTACTTCACGGAAGTTTGGCCTGCGCGAGTTTGAGTTCATCAGCATCAGCCTGGACGATCCCAAGACGCTTGGCGAAGTGAAAACCTTTTTGGAAAAGTACAACGCCATCGTGCCAGATAAGATCAAACCCTCCCTAAAAGCCGAGGGTCGCAAAGGCAATGCGTATGTGTTTAACGAGTCGAATACGGATGGACTCATTCAAGCGCTCGACCCTGAATGGCCTGGCCCCATTCCTCATACCCTCGTCGTCGCCCCAGGCGGTGAGGTCATCTATCGTTACAATGGTCCCGTCGATGGTGATGAATTGCGCGCCAAGATCCTCGAGAGCATGGGACGTTACTTTGTGCCTGAGACCGCCACGCCATGAAACCTATTGTTTTTTTGGCCCTACTTGGCCTCACGATCAGCGCCCAAGAGGCGGCTAGTCCTAACGCCCTCTTTCGGCAAGGGGTGGACGCTTTTTATGCCGCTAAACCGAAAGAATCTGTGGCGGCGTTTGATCAACTGATCGCCCTAGTGCCAGATTCTAAACCTCAGCTTTGGCAGCGCGGTTTATCGCTCTATTACGCAGGCAATTTCAAAGCAGGTCGCGAACAGTTTGAGACACATCAGACTGTGAATACGGTAGACGTGGAGAATGCTGCCTGGCATTTCATCTGTGTCGCGCGAGCTGAAAATGTGGAAGCTGCACGAAAAGCATTGATTCCAATTGAGGGTGACACCCGCATCCCGATGAAACAGGTTCATGAGCTCTATGGTGGTAAAGCCACCGTTGATGACGTGCTGAAGGCGGCCGAATCAGGAGAAGGCGAGGACCTGAAAAACCATCGCTGTTACGCTCACCTGTATTTGGGACTCTATTTCGAGGCCATAGGAGACGAGGCAAAAGCCAAAGAACACATGGTCAAAGCAGCCAACGATTACCAAATGGACCACTACATGGGTAAGTGCGCCCAAGTGCACGCAAAGCTGCGTGGTTGGTGAGTTTTCATAGATCTGACTTGGAAATCATGGGGTGAGCACACTCGCTGAATTGTTTTACAAAAATTGGGTGTTGGACCGCACGCGGGAAGTCCCAATCCAGGATATAGCCGGGGTGGAATATTCACTCAATACTAAAATTATGATAATTTTAATGCTAACTCATATTAATGAGGCTATTTTAGGAAGCTTCATTCATGAAACCCCGCCGCTCAAATCTCCTTCTTCTGCTTTTAGTCGTCACCCCTGTGGCGCTCTTGACGTGGCTGGGAACCTACTTGATCCGAGATGCGGCGCGTAGTACTAGCCAAGCTCGAGTATCTGTTCTGGAGGAAAGACTGCTGGTGGCAAATCAGCAGCTGACTCATGATCTACGGCAGTTCACCGATGAGCTGGATGAGATTCAAAATGAAGGCGAGCCGGCAGCCACGGTAATTGCAGAAAAGCTGATACAGCATCCTTGGGTCGCAGAAAGTTGGACCGTCAGTGCAACGGGAGAAGTGGCCAATTTGAAAGACAAGAAAATCATGTCTCCTAGCGCATCAGCCGACGCCCAGACAAGATCCGCTGCTATTCGGGAGATTTTGCAGCTTAGTGGTATCCATGCACCCTTCACTACCATCACAGCCCAGCCTTTTGCTCTGCTTGGCAGCCCTCCAACCCCTGCTGCCGGGCAAGCGGGCAAGGCCGAATGGCTAACAGCCGTGAAGTCGGACAACTATCATTTGGAGAGTGACGGTGCCCCTGGAGGAAATGCCATATTCCCAAGCGGTTGGCATGTGACAGACGGTGATTTTATTTATTGGCGGAAAATGGGTGAGGATCTCATCTGTGCGCGCATTCATGGTTCTGCACTCTGGGGATCCATTTATAAGCGTGTTCCGATTGAGGGCATGAAGACGTATCCTGGCCGTCTATCATTGAGCACAGCCTCGGGCATCCCTCTGCATGCATGGGGCAATCAGCATTCTGTAGCCAACGATCAACACTCTGCGTCAAAGCTTTGTTCCGCTCCTTTATGCCAGTGGGTCATCTCCTACACCCCAGCTGACACCGAGTTTCCAGAACCATTTCTGTTTCCGATTTTGTTAGGAGTCGGCTCGGGGTGCATTCTTGTTTTAGCTTTGGCTTGGACGTTTTTCCGCGAAAATGCGCGTGAGATTCGTGTCGCTGAGCAGCGGGTCAGTTTCGTGAATCAGATCTCGCATGAGCTAAAGACACCGCTGACAAACATCCGCCTCTATGCAGAAATGGCCAGTAATCGAATCGAGCAGACGGGAGATGCCACCACGCTGCGCCATTTGGGTGTGGTGGAAACGGAGACAGCACGCCTCGATCGCCTTATTCAGAACGTGCTGAACTATGCTCGACAACAGCGTGATAAACTGACCGTGCAGCCGCGACCTTTGAATCTAGACGAGTTGGTTGGCCGCGTGGTGAGCAATTGGAGGCCTATTTTGGAAGGTAAAGATTTCACCGTTGAAGCACATTTCAAAGGGCCTGCTGAAATGAAGGCAGACTCAGATGCCGTGGAGCAAATTCTGGGTAATCTGCTGAGCAATGTCGATAAATATGCGGGCTATGGCAAATGGGTCAGCATTCGCACAGAATGGAGTGATCGAGAGGCTCGGCTCATAGTGGAAGATCATGGTCCCGGTATTCCCCAGGCTAAACGGCACAGCATTTTCGAGCCATTCGAGCGCCTACGCTCAGACCTCAATGAAGGCGTTAGCGGCACAGGCATCGGCCTGACAATTTCTCGTGAATTGGCTGCATTGCATGGCGGTAGTCTGCAGGTTTGTTCCCAGTTCAGAGAAGGCGCACGTTTCATTCTAACACTTCCCATTAACCCATCCCCACTATCATGAAAATCCTCATTGCTGAAGACGACGATCATACCCGCGAAGCCCTGCGCGAAGTTCTGGGCATGGAAGGATATGATGTGATGACCGCTAGCGATGGCCTGCAGGCCGTTGACTTTTTCCGCGTTTCTAAGCCAGACTTCGTGTGTCTTGATGTCATGATGCCTGGCCAAAATGGCTACGAGGCCTGCAAGCAGATCCGTCGGTTGGATGAGCATGTGCCTATCTTGTTTCTCACAGCCAAGGCGGAAGAGATCGACGCCGTCCTGGGTCTCGAACTCGGAGCTGATGACTACATGACAAAGCCCTTTGGCGTCAAAGAAATCACCGCCCGCATCCGCGCCATTATGCGCAGAACAGCAGCACGCCCTGGGGCCAAGCAGGCGGAAGCAGACTTTTTCATGGATGATCTGCGCATTGTCCCTGCAGAATTGCGGGCCTATCGTGAGACCATAGAGCTACCTCTAAGTCCACGTGATCTGAAGGTCTTACGTTTACTTTATGATCGCCGTGGCAAGGTCGTTGATCGCAATATGATGGCGGACGAGGTTTGGGGGGTGGATTACTTCCCTGAGAGCCGTGCATTGGACCAGCACATCTCACAGCTGCGCAAGAGGATCGAAAAAGATGCCGCTAACCCACGCATCATCCGCACTGTTCACGGGGCTGGGTATCGGTTTGAATAAGGTTTCTGTTTGAACTGAAAGCAAATATTGCGGCGTTTTCAATCCGCCACACCGCCGATTTTGTTCATTTGAGCACATTTTAGAGTGGTTTTTAGCCTTGCCAGCCCATGCTGAGCCGCTAGGCTGTTGGTGCTTAATGCACCCACAGAACCGCATGGAAGACAACAAAACTAAAGAAAAGGAGGCCACCGCTTTGGACCTAAAGCAGATCAAACAGATCGTTGCCCTGATGGCAGAGAACGACCTTACTTATTTCAATTTTGAAACGGACGCATCAAAAGTCGAACTCCGCCGGGGATCCGATTTTGAGGCTGCTAAAGAATTGCTGAAACACCTCCCCATGGGTTCCAGCGGGCCAGCCCAGCTTACCTATGCAGCGCCAGCCGCCGCTCCTGCTAGCGCTGCCCCAGCCTCCGCTGCGGCACCTGCTGCGGCCGTGGCCGCCGCGCCAGTTGGACCGACTATCAACAGCCCAATGGTCGGCACCTTCTACCGGGCCGCTAGCCCAGGTGATAAGCCATTTGCTAGCATCGGTGACTCGGTGGACGAAAACAGCAATGTTTGCATCATCGAGGCCATGAAGGTCATGAATGAGATCAAGGCTGAACTGCGTGGCACAATCGCCCGAGTCCTGGTCGAAGATGGTAAGCCAGTCCAATACGGACAGCCCCTCTTTGAGCTCAAGGCCTGAAACTGATATTCAGGGGTGGAGATCCAGAGTTTTGTCTGGTTCTCCCATTCCTGCAGCTTCGACCTGTTTACCTTTCTCATTCTCTCAGCTTTAAGTCCCTCGCCCCAGTTCCATGTTTAAAAAAATTCTCGTCGCTAATCGTGGTGAAATCGCCGTCCGTATCATCCGCGCCTGCAAAGAGCTCGATGTCAAAACAGTCGCTGTTTATTCCGAGGCTGATGTGGATTCCATGCACGTCCACCTTGCCGATGAAGCCATCTGTATCGGACCTGGACCGAGTTCTGAAAGTTATCTCAAAATTAGCCGCATCATCAGTGCAGCTGAGATTGCCAATGTAGATGCGATTCATCCTGGATACGGATTCCTGTCTGAGAAAGCTGAGTTTGCAGATGTCTGCGAACAGTGCAAAATCAAATTCATTGGACCAAGTTCTGCCGTGATCGCCCGCATGGGTGACAAAAATTCCGCCCGTGCCACAGCCAAGGCTGCTGGTGTGCCGATTACCCCAGGGTCAGATGGCATTATTCATACTGAAGAAGAAGCTCTGGAATGGGCGCGGAAGATTGGCTACCCAGTGATCGTCAAAGCCACAGCTGGCGGCGGTGGTCGTGGCATGAGACCCGTTCTCAATGAAGCCACACTCGGGTCCAGCTTCCAGGCAGCTTCAATGGAGGCACTCAAATGCTTCGGTGATGGCTCCATGTATATGGAAAAGCTCGTCGATAAGCCCCATCACATCGAGTTTCAGCTTGTCGCAGATAGTCTAGGTAATGTCGTCCATCTCGGAGAGCGCGACTGCTCCATGCAGCGTCGAAACCAAAAGATCATTGAGGAGTGCCCAAGTCCCAAAATGACTCCTGAGTTGCGTCAAAAAATGGGTGATGCAGCCGTGGCCCTTTGTAAAGAAATTGGGTATGAGAACTGCGGCACGATCGAGTTCCTTGTCGATAATAATCGCAAAGACTTCTATTTCATGGAGATGAACACCCGTATCCAGGTGGAACATCCGATCACCGAAGAAGTTTATGGGTGTGACCTCATTAAAGAACAGATCCGCATCGCAGCAGGTCTTCCATTGAGTGAGCACGTCCTCAAGGCCCAGGCCCGTGGACATAGCATCGAGTGCCGTATCAATGCTGAAGATCCAGCGCGTAATTTCGCCCCCAGCCCTGGTAAGATCAATCTTTGGTACACCTCCGGTGGCCGCGGCGTCCGCGTGGACAGCCACGTCTATTCAGGCTACGAGGTGCCTCCTTATTATGACTCGATGATCGCCAAACTCATCGTCACCGGAGCCACGCGTGAAATTGCCATCAGCCGCATGCGCCGTGCTCTCGGTGAATTCGTTGTCGAAGGCATCAAGACCACCATTCCACTGCAAAGCAAGATCCTCACCACAGGTGATTTCCAAAACGGCAACTACGACATTACCTGGGTGGAAAACTTCCTCCGCCAAGAGGGCGTGAAGGCTTAAAATCGCCGAATCTCAGATAGGCACTCTGAAGCGTTACTTTTACCTTTTTCAACGCGGAGGCAGCTCTGGCGGCATCGCAGCATTCGGCATGCCCCTAGCAGGCAAGTTCGGTGTAGAAGGCGGCGGAGGCGGCTCACGCAGCGCTTTTCGGATTTGGTATCCGAGAAGCAGCAGGCCCAGTCCAAAAAGAATCAAGCCTTTGATAGCGCTGGGTTCTTCTCCATCATTGAGGATCGCATAATCAGTTGCCAAAGGTAGGTCTAGTTTGCCAAGTTTTTCGGTCGTTTTGCTATCGGAGTTGATCCCGAATCGAATCAAGCCAGATACTTTGATCGGTTCGGTGAGTTTCGCCAACAGCTCAGGGGTGAGATCCGAGGGGGATTTAGCCGTTGCGAGTGCTTGGCTCATGGAATCGACCAAGCTGATCATTTCTGGCTTTTTACTGGCTAGCAAAAGCTGAATCGGCTCACCCTGTTTGGCTTCGGTTCCACGTAAGGGTATGAACACTTCCTTGACCGTGTCGCCCAATCGACTTTTAAGAAGCGCGCAATTCAAAAAATCCAGACGCGCCTCAGTCACATTGACCCATTCGGCAGTCGGTTTCGTTTTCAGGTATTCCTGACAGGAAATTTCCAATGGCTGCTGATTTTTCAGGCTCGTGTAAATTTCCTGACCACCACCCCAAAGCAGGGCAAGGGTGATAATCATGATCAGACAGCCACCGTTGATAAAACCCTTTCTGCTGAACTGCGAATGTGGATAATGCATAGTATTAAAAACTGACGAGATCCCTAGCATTGCCAAGAGGCTTTTTGGATTTAGCCTAACTCTTTACCGATGAATCCACCTCCAATACCGCCGCCTGTACCGCCAAGACCACCAGCATGGACAGAAGCAGAACTGAGTGCTCATCTGGATCAACCCGTAATGGCGGGCCGGAATTTGTTTCTCGGAACGCAAGGCATGACCATTCGTGACGTTGAGGATGACATACTCAAAGGTGGGCGCTTTCTAGCCTTCCATTGGTGCGTTTCAATCATCCTTTTGAGTTACTCCAGACAAAATAGCCCGCGCTACTTTAAGTCCTGGCAATCGCCTGCCAGTGAGGCCTGGGGCAATAGTTTGATGACGATGATGTTAGGTTGGTGGTCACCGCATGGCGTCATTTATTCCATCCTCTGTTTCTGGCGGAATGCCTGCGGTGGCACAGACGTGACTTCTGAAATCATGATGCAGTTGGTCGGACCAGCACGAACGGAAAGCATTCTGAAAGAAGCGATCAAAAGACCATTGGATCTTTCTCAAAAGATCCTCATCGGATTTGTGATACTTGTCCCGCTTATGGTGATTTCATTGCTGGTCAATGCCCTGACTTCTCATTAATATTCGCGGGAAATGAAACTCCTCCTTGTCGAAGATGATCCTGAACTTGGCCGCCAGATGGTCGGGTGGATGGCAGCTGCGGGGCATGACTTGCAATGGGAAGAGTGTGGAAATGCGGCGATCAAATGGCTCAAGGATCATGCCTGTGATGCAGCTATCTTGGATGTGGGGCTGCCGGATATGGATGGCTTCACGCTCGTGGAGCAGTTGCGTGCTGAGGGGTCGCTCATCCCCGTGCTGTTTCTGACTGCCCGTGCCAGTGTGGCTGACCGTGTGCGTGGTCTTGCTGCGGGGGGAGATGATTATTTGACGAAGCCTTTCGCTGCGGAAGAGCTCCTGGCTCGGCTAGATGCATTGCATCGCCGTGCGACACATACCCAGCCGACACAAAGAAAAATCGGCAACTGTAGGCTTGATCCCGTGAAGCGCCGCATTAGCAGCGACAAGGATACCGTCGAGCTGCAACCACGGGAGTGGACTCTTTTGGAGGTGCTCATGAATCACGAGGGTAGGATCATGCCCAAACAGTTCCTTCTTGAGCAGGTCTGGGACATCCGATTTGATCCTGGCACCAATGTGGTGGATGCCATGATCTGCAGACTACGCCGGAAACTGGAAATTCCAGGCTGTGACATCCAC
>JAPLUM010000677.1 GCA_026397605.1 Verrucomicrobiota bacterium
CTGGCCGCCAACCTTTCCGACTTTCTTCGGACGTACGGATGCCGCTCGGCTTTTGATACTCCCAAACTAGACGGGAAGATCGGCGATTGGGTCCTGGGCGTTTGCGACAGGCTCACCCGCCGAACATTCCCGTCCTACACAACGAAGAACGCGGACCCCGTTGCCGGAGTCCGCGCCTTGTCAGTTCCCTTCACAACGACGTGTCAGGAAAATGGCTGGGGATTCTTCAAGGCTTGCCGATGGTGATCGTGCCTGTTTTCAAGCCATCAAAGAAGAACCCTTTGCCGCTGCCGTTCATACCAGTGAACTGAGTCAGCACGCCATAGAAGGGTAGCACCTTGGTGCTGCCGGGCAGGACGAAGCTGCCGCTGAAGACTCCGGTGCTAGGGACGACGCTAATCTTGAGCTTCTCCGCATCCACGGGTGTAGCAATGGAGGTGAGGTTGACCGTGAGTGCCTTGGTCAGTGTATTCATCAGAGGCCCGCCCGTGAGCGTGGCCTTGCCAGTGCCAGCACTCCATGCGTCTAGTGATGTGCGCACGTTCGCTGCTGGGGTGTAGCGACAGGCTGTTGAATTGGCAGAATAATAGTTGGCACCGAGCTTGGCCGGATCTCCAGCACGCGCCGGACGGTAACACTGGATAATGCAACCGACGCCCTGTGAGGCTAGCAAGGGAAGATCACCACTGACGCGCACGCTGCCGAGTCCTGCATAGAGTGCAGCGGCAGCGCTGAGCTTGCCGTCACCATCAACGTAGCCGGTCATGGTGAATGGTGCGCCGTCAAAGAGGCGGCCCGCCAGAGTCGCTGTGCCAGTGACGCTGACGGTGCCCGTCGCCCAGCCCGCAGCCGAGGAGCTGAAGGTGTAGCGACCAACCTCTGGGCACGGGTTCACTTTGGCGACATAGTTTTGCAGCACGGCATCAGCTTCACTGACTGAGTTGGTGAGTCCGTCCACCAGACTGAAATGAAAACCACCGGTGGCATCCTTGGCTTCGATTTTGAGAGACAAGGAAGGCCGACCTGCGATAGGGATCAAGGCAGTGGCTTTGCCGCGTTCATTCACCTTGGTGACAAAGGGCACCGCCTTGCCTTGCAGAGTCAGCTTACCCGTGATGGTGCCGGAGGTGCTGACGGTCGCATACAATGGCGCAGGCCGGGCACCGTTTGCATAGCTGAGCAGGGCGCTGAGGCGACCGGTCATGGGGATGAAGGGATCATCGTCCTCAATGATGATCTCCACGGACTCATAGCCATAGTAGGAGGTCGGAATCTTGAGGTAGATCGATTCATCCGCCTCGAATACCTGATCGTCACGGATGATGGAGACGAATTGAACCGTCGTCGCGCCCGGATAGGCGCTCTGACTCTCAGGTAGGACAAACTCATCTGCGGAAGCGGTGGTGCTTTGCAGTTCGCAGGTCAGGTAAAAGAAGCCCCCTCCTGAACCATTTCTTTGCAGACGAATAACCGCATAGTCGGCGTTCTCAGCGATCCGCACCACGGGTGTGAGCAAAGTGAAATTTGTCGATTCGGGTGAGTCGTCATCGGCGATGTAGAAACGTCCGAAGACAGAGCTAATGGTCGCATTGGCTGAGGCGTTGCTCAGACCCACTCCCACCTCTTCCGTTCCCTCGCTGACGCTGTTGTCGATGAGGTTGAGGGAAAAGGGGACGGCCCAGGCGGTGTCGGAGCCAGAAATGGGATTAGTGAAGGCAATGCTGGTGGTGATGCTCTGGTAGTCGGTGCCTGCGGTGGCACTGCTGTTAGCAGGGATCGTGGCGAGCTGGCAACTAGCGGTCAGAGTGCCCGCGTAGCGCCGGCCAATGATGGACAAAAGGCTGCCTTCGGATTCCTGCGCCCATCCAAGATTGTGCGCTCCGTTGAGGGTGCCCGATTCCCCGAAAGGATAGTAGATTTCACCCGCAGTGTTCGCTTGGTAATAGTTGAATCGAAACCTTCCCGCAACGGCGGATGAGCTTGCAGCCGAGCTCCCGATCTGAAAATAATACGTGCTGCCAGCCGCTGCGGTGAACATCACCAAGCTGTTTGCCTGCCAGCCGTCGTCGTCGTCGGCGGTCACAGGAACCAGGGTTCCAGGTGAGGTTTCCTGATAAACGGCGATCACGGTGTTATGCACGGTGTTGCCGCTGTCTGGCTGCAACTCTGGAAGCCCGCGAATGTAGCTAAAGTTGGTATCAGCGGCGGCCGGGCCTGAGAATGTCGGCGTCCACTTATACCAGACAGTATTCTTGAAGATGACGCCGCTTGCACCTGGCTCGTCTGAGGAAGTCGTCGCCTTGAGGTTATCCCCGTTGATGGTGCCGCGTGTGCCAGTGATGGTAGTGGCCGTGCTTGGGTAATCATTCAGTGCCAGCGGTGCACGCACCTTGAGTTGAAGGCTGCCAATGCCTGCGAACATGAGCAATCGTGGCGTGCTGTCGTTGAAGGTAAAGGTGACCGTGATTCGGGTCGTGGTGGCCGCCGAAAACGCCGTAGCTGAGAGCACA
>JAPLUM010000549.1 GCA_026397605.1 Verrucomicrobiota bacterium
GTGCTTGCTTTGCAGAGGTCGGTCATCACGTCGTCTGCGTGGACAATGATCCACGAAAGGTCGAGACTCTGCTTGCTGGGCAGATTCCCATCTATGAACCTGGTCTGGAGGCCATGGTGAAAAAGAACGTCGCGGCAAAGCGCCTTCGCTTCACCACCAGCACGGAAGAGGGGGTGAATCATGGGGAAGTGCTTTTTATTGCTGTTCCAACGCCTCCCCAACCTGATGGCAGCGTGGATCTCAGCTACATAGAAAAAGTGGCGCGCGAGATCTCTCAATTTCTGGATAGCTATCGTGTGATCGTGGATAAGAGCACCGTGCCTGTTAAAACTGGGGATCGCGTGGCACAGACGATTCGCCGTTATGCCAAACCTGGGGTCGAGTTTGATGTCGTGAGCAATCCCGAGTTCCTGCGTGAGGGTAGTGCGGTAGCCGATTTAATGAAGCCTGATCGCATCGTGATCGGTGGTAACAGTGACCGGGCACTGGCATTGATGCAGAAAGTTTATGAGCCATTTGTTTCTCCTGTTCTGGTGACAGATATCAATAGTGCTGAATTGATCAAGCATGCTGCTAATAGCTTCTTGGCTCTCAAAATTAGCTACATCAATGCACTCTCAGAAATCTGTGAAGTGAGTGGTGCTGACGTGCAGAAGGTGGCCGAGGGAATCGGAGCAGATAAACGGATCGGACGCGACTTTCTCAACGCAGGTCTTGGTTATGGCGGGTCGTGTTTCCCGAAAGATATTGCGGCTTTCATTGCCATCAGTGAGCAGTTGGGCATTCCCTTTAATCTTCTCAAAGAGGTGCAGAGCATTAACAAACGCCAGCTTGATCGCTTCCTCGACGCTATTCGTGAAGCACTCTGGCTTTTAAAGGACAAAAAGCTGGCCGTCTGGGGTATCGCATTCAAACCCAATACGGATGATGTGCGTTCCTCTGTTGCCGCAGATCTCGTCGAAAAACTGGTGGCTGAAGGCGCACAAGTTTCCATTTACGATCCTAAGGCCATGGAAAAAGCCAAGGGGTTAGCCTTTGCTGAAAAAATCACTTTTGCTAGCAGTGCACTCGAGGCTGCACGCGGAGCAGAGGCTCTCGTCATCGCTACAGAGTGGGCTGAGTTTGCCAGCGTGGATCTTGCCGAACTGCGTGAAGTCATGCGCACGCCCCTCATCTTTGATGGCCGTAACCTCATCGATCCAGTCGCTGCTGCTGATTTTGGTTTCCAGTATCGTGGAATCGGCCGCGGTGCAGTTGAGGCTCGCTCCTAAAACACCTAAATGCCTGCTACGCGACCTCCACTCCTTGGCCCTAGAGCCACCAATGTCCGATCTGTTGCACTTGAGGTGCTCACTGAATGGCAAAAAACACCGCGCTTTGCTGTCGAGATTCTAGATGACTGGACTCGCCGCACCGCACTCTCGGGGCCTAATGCAGCCTTTCTGCACGACATCGTTCTGACCACCCTCAGGAATCTCAACTTACTTGATCACTGGGTCGCTCATCTGACAGATGGCAAGCATCTGGATCATCGTACGGGCTGGGTCTTGCGGGTTGGTTTGTGCCAGTTGTATCTCATCGGCGTTCCTTCTCATGCTGCTGTGAATGAGACGGTTGCTGTCGCCGGTAGGGCAGGGGCTCTGGTGAATGCGGTGCTCCGCCGTGCTGGCCGGGAGCAATCCAAGTTACTCGCCGATGTCAAAGAGCTGCCGCTTGCTGTCGCCTATTCGCATCCTGAATTCCTGGTCCGGCGTTGGATCAAAATCATGGGGAAAACCAAAGCCGAAGCGCTCTGTGAATGGAATCAGCATCCCGCTCCTGTCTTCATCCGCATGAATCGACTCACGGAAGAGTCCCATGAGCGCATGGCCCGTATCCCTGGGCTGGCACCACACACTGAGGAAGATTTTTTCGTGTGTGATAGTCCGCCACGGGAGGCGCTGAAACAGGGCCTCTGCTATGCTCAGGATCCGGGCACCTCCGTAGCTCCGAAAATGCTCGGTGCTCTACCTGGTGAAACGGTGCTAGACGCCTGTGCAGCTCCTGGCGGTAAGACATCGTATATCGCCCAAATGATGTGCAATGAGGGTCGCATCATTGCCTGTGATGCCTCTGCGCCACGCCTGAATCGTCTTCGGGAAAACCTCACACGATTGAAGGTTCGTATCGCTCAGGTGATGCAGCATGATTTTCTTTCGTCAGCTCCACCGCCTTTTGGTGATCTGCTTTTTGATCGCATCTTGCTGGATGTGCCTTGCTCCAACTCTGGTGTCATGCGGCGTCGAGTCGATGTGCGCTGGCGCCTGAAGGAAGAAGAATTTGCTCAGTTAGCGCAGACTCAGCGTGCCATCGTGGAGTCTGCTCTGCGTTATCTCAAAGTCGGTGGTTCTTTGGTGTATAGCACCTGCAGCATTGATCCTGAAGAGAATCAGCAACTCGTGAAAGCAGTGCAGGAGGCGCATCCTGAGCTGGAGCTTGTGGAGAGTCGTCTTGTCTTCCCGCCGAAAGATCAGATGGACGGAGCCTATGCGGCGCGTTTTGTTCGGAAAGCATGACCCCATCACCGCTGACTCAACGAACTGATAAGTGGCTGCACCAAATACGCGTTTTTAAAACCCGTAGCCTAGCCACACACGCCTGCACCAAGGGGAATGTTACCTTGGCTGGGCAGGCACTGAAGCCAGCACGAGATCTCAAGGTCGGTGATGTGATCGAAGTTGTTCGGGGAGATCTTCGACTGCGTTTGCAAGTGTTAAACTTCCCATCTCAGCGGCTCAGTGCTGTGCGGGTGCCCGAATTTGCGGAGAACCTAACACCAGACGACTGGATACAAAAAGCAGCTCAGTTAAGGATTCAACGGCAGATGGAGACACCGAATCCTCATGAAAACCTGGCTAAACCTAACAAACAGCAAATGCGCCAACTCCGGGAATGGATGGCGCAAGAGCAGGAGTTTTAAGCTAGCCTTCAGTTCTCACTTTCCGCTGCTCCACTTGGCGGCGTTGATGAGGATCTGCTGGTAAGGCTTCAGGTCATGCACGCGGGCGTCATGGCCGAGAGCGAGGCCAACGATCTTGGCTTTTGGATGCTCGGTAGTCCAAACGCTGGGATGGGCGGCTTTGAATTTGTCGCTGGGACTGGTTTCGGCGAGGACGGTGATCTTTGATGTGCCTGTGGGGATTTTTTCCGGCTCGGCATTCACATAGTAGAGTTCGTCTTCGACCGTGAAGCTGGCTGGGACTCCGGCCATGACAGGGTGATCAGCCTTTACGGCCTTCACATCGAAGGGATGGATCTTGTCGTGACCACGAGCGCCCCCGCCGATGATTTGGGCGTTGAGTTCGGGCCAGCCAGCGAAGCCATACCAAGTGCCAGGATGTAGCATAACGATGCCTTTACCCGCGGCGGCGAAGTCGAAGAGGGCTTTGCGATACGCAGCGGTGTCGAAGAATTTGCGGTTCACACTGATGATGGCGACGTCAGCATTGGCTAGCTCGGAGGCGGCTTGATCGCGGTCTTCGGTGTAGTGGACGCTGAAACCGGCGGTCTGGAGTGTGGCGACATCCGTTTTGCCGAAGAACTCGGCGAAGTTGTGTGAGGAACCGCCACCAATGACGAGGACTTTGGTTTTACCAGCTTCCCATTGAGCGGGAGTGGCCGGAACGAGTGGACCATCACCTTTGCCGCCTTCTTTGGGAGCGTCCAAGGAGGGAGGGCTTCCAGCCATCCCTTTTGGCTGACGGCTAGAAGCCGTCACTCCTTGTTTGGCAGGCTCGGTGCTGGTGGTGATGGCCACGGTGCAGGGGCAAATGATGCTGCCGCTGGTTTCGAGGGTGATCTTCTTGAGTGCAGCTTTCTTTTTCAAGTTCACCGCGAGGTAACGGAGCTGGCCGCGGCGGGTGAAGTCGCCTGCGTTTTCACTCAGCGGCACTTCGGCTTTGCCGATGTAGTCGGCGAAGTGCTCACCGTTTTTGAGGATGATGGCTTCTTTGTCGCCGTCTGCGTATTCGACGTGCACCGTCATTGCTGGCTTGCCGATGCCTTCATCACCGCCAAAGGGCCAAGCATAGGCGGCGACGCCACCGAGCATGTGTACGCTGGCGGCAGTGGCGTTGGTGGCGAGTTCCACGGTGGCTGGATGCCCATCGCCGACGCTGCCTTTGCGACAGCCTTTGAGGGCAATGAAGTTGGCACCCGTGCTGGACTTCTCGGGGTCCATGATGAAAAACGGCACACCATGCACGGTGACATTGCCAAACTTGTGCAGCGTGACGGTTTCATCCTTCGCTTCTTCACTACCGTAGCAGCCCCTACGGCTGTCGGCGTTGTAGGCATCACGCAGATCCATGACACGGAAATGATTGTCCGCGCTGCCGCAAACGAAAGCCAGGATGTCACGCAGGTTCTCCGCGCCGAGAGCATCAAGCCCATCCGGCATGAGGCTGCGCTTGGTATTTTCGCGATTGGCGATGTCGGCTTTGTTGATCTCGAAATCACCGGCTTGGTTGCGCAGCGTGAGGCTGGCGGTGTTCTCGCTGGCGATGATGCCGGCGAGGGTTTCGCCATTCTTTTTGGTGATGTTCCAAGCCCAGAAGGTGGGATCGACTTCGCGGTTCGGGTCGATGATGTGGACGAGCAACTCAGCGGGCCCATGCGCGCCCATGCCCATGAGGGAAGGGCCAACATCACGCGTGCCGACATCGCCATACTTGTGGCAGATGGAGCAGGCGGCAGTGAAGATCATCTTGCCCTTCGTGGCATCGCCCGGTTTCTCCACTTCAGGCGCGAACTGCGCGATGAGAGCGTTCTTGGCCTTCGCGTTCGGGTTCAGCTTGTCCATCATCGCGTTGGCTTTCTTGGCGACCTGCTTGTTCGGATGCGTGCGCAGGCGGGCGATGTTACCAGGGCCGATGATCTTGGGATCGATCTTGCCATCGGCAATGGAGGCCAGCAGCGCGACCGTGGCTTCGGGGCGCTTGAGGATGGCGTCGAAGGCTGCCTGCTCGAGTGAGCCCTTCAAAGTGTCCAATGCTGCCACAAGCGGTGCCGCGTTGCCGCTCTCATCGAGCGCTGAGATGATGGCGCGGGCGAGTGGCTCCGGAGAGGTCGGATCAGCCAGTACCTCGACTCCCACTTGAGCGGACGAACCACCGAGGCTGATCAACGCCTTCACTGCGCCGATGCGATCCGGCAGCGATGCACCTTTGTTCCCAAGTGTCGCGCTCAAGCTCGCAATCTGCGCCTTCACCACATCAGCCATCGCGCCTGCCTTGTCCCACTTCGCCACCAGTGGCAAAGCTGCGCCTGCGGTGCTCGGATTGGCGAGGAGTTTCTTCAAGGCCTCGGTGAGCGAAGGCGTGAGCGCGGGGGCTTCGTTCAATTGCTGCGCGATGCCTTGGAGGATGATGATCTTCAATGCGTCGGCTTTCGCATCGGCGCTAGCACTGGCTTCGATCAGCTTCTCTGCCGACTTCATCGTTGGCAGCAGCGACTTCACCAGCAATTCCAAACTTTCAGGGGAAGAGAGCGCCTTGGCGATCACATCGTCTGCGTGATCCACTGACGCTGCGATCACCGCAGAACGCGTCCAGTCATCCTGGGCGGCCTTGAAGGTGGAGAGTGCATCACCATTGGCTTCATAGGTCTTCAGAGCAGCACTGCCCATCGCGCCCTTGGAGTCCGGGCCATGATGATAGAAGCTGCCAGCGACCGGCTTCGCCTCCTTGTGCTGCACCTTCCAGATGCGGCCGAAGTAATGATCACGATCAGGACGCACGGCAGCATTCGCGGGGCCATGAATCGGACCACGTGTGTCGTTGTGAATGACTGCTTGGTTGTAGAAATCGACGACGTAGAGCGCGCCATCGGGGCCGACGCGGTTTTCGATGGGACGGAACCAGAGGTCTTTGCTGCGGATGAACTCGGTTTGCTCGCGACCGGATTCGCGATGCGCCTTGTAGCTCACGCCATCCTTCTCGACGATGAAATGGCTGACGATGTTCAGTGTGGGCTCGGTGGTGAAGTAACCGTAGTTCCACTTTGCGGGCCACGCGCCGCCTTCGTAGATGGCGCATCCAGCTGCGGCGGTGTAGCTGCCGACTTGGTCGATCTGCACATACGCCTGCTCGGGCCAGGACATGAGCGGATGGGTCGGCTCGCTCGGCAGCATCGCTTTGAAGCTGTTGGTGCCGGGCAGCTTGCCTTTCGCAAGTACATACTCAGGCAGCACGACGTGAAGGAAATGATTGCCGCTCGTAGGTTGCGTGAAGAACACCTGACCGTCCGAAGTGATGTCGAGTCCCCAGGTATTACCGCCTTTACTGCAATACTGCTCGAAGGCGCTGCCATCGGGCTTGAAGCGCACAACGCCACTGCCATCGGTGCCGAAGTCGGTTTTGCCATCGGGTGAGGTGACTCGTCCGGCGCTGTAGCCGTGTGTGGCATAAACCCAGCCGTCGGGTCCCCAGCGCATGTTGTTGATCACGGCGTGCGTGTCGCCCGTGCCGAGGCCGATGTAGAGCTTCTCGCGCTTATCGCAAACGCCGTCGCCATCGGTGTCCTGGAGATTCCAGATGTCAGGCGCAGCACAGGCGATGACACCGTTCTTGTAGAATACGAAGCTGGTGACGAGTTCAAGCTTGTCGGCAAAGACGTGCTTCTTGTCCATCATGCCGTCGCCATTCGTGTCTTCGAGCCTCGAGATGCGGTCAATCGGGTCGCGATCATACTTCTTCGTCCACGATCCCGAGTCCTTCCACTTCTCGACATTCAACTCACGGCGGCCATTCGGATACTCCGGTGTCTCGCAGACCCAGAGGCGACCTTTCTCGTCCCAATCGACATTCATGACCTTGTTGATCAGCGGTTCACTGGCGACGAGCGAGATATTGAACTCAGGATGCACCTCGATCTTCTCAGCCGCTTTTTCAGGCCGTGTAGGGCCACCTTCGACGTAGCGGAGGTTATCGCCGAGTTCGTCCGGCTTGCAGAGCTCGTCCGCGTTTTCACGCTTACCTGCCCAAGCGATGCCGCGTAGCAAAAGGGCGCGCATGGTCGGATGGCTGAAGTTTTTGTGGTAGTGGCCGGGGATGCAGGTGAAAGCGCGGTAATTGTCTTTTTCGTAGCTCCAGATCTGCGGCTGGATGTCGTAGATGCTGACTTGTTTACCGCCCTTGGTGCTTTCTTCGGCTTTCTTGGCGGCTTTTTCGTTGCGCAGGCCAGCGGGCTTCGGCGTGTAGGCTCCGGCGAGGATTTTGCACTCGGGTAGCAGGTCCATGTCGTAGTAGATCTCGTCGTCCATGGCGAAGTTCGACATGTCTTTGGTGATCGGGTTCTCCTTGTCGGTGAAGTAGAGATGCATCGGGCCTTCCAGCCACTTCGTGTGCTCAAAATTCCATGAACCGCCGATGACCGACTTGAACCACTC
>JAPLUM010000587.1 GCA_026397605.1 Verrucomicrobiota bacterium
CGCCGCGATGCAGGCAAAGGCAACCTTTTCAACAGCCACATGTTCGATGGCTCCGAGCTGCCGCTCGAAGAGAACATGCGCATCTCCAAGGAACTGCTCCAGCAGTGCGCGGAGCTGGACATCATCCTCGAAATCGAAGCCGGTGTGGTCGGTGGTGAAGAAGACGGCCACGACACCTCTGGCGTGTCCAATGACAAGCTCTACACCACCCCTGAAGACATGCTCACGGTTTATGAGACCCTCAATGGCGTGGGTCGCTTCATGTTTGCGGCTACCTTTGGAAACGTCCACGGCAGCTACAAGCCAGGCGCGGTGAAGCTCAAGCCGACCATTCTGAAAGACGGGCAGGCAGCCGTCACCGACAAATACGGTGCTGTGGCCGAGATGGACCTCGTCTTCCACGGCGGCAGCGGCACACCGCTGGAAGAGATCCGCGAGACTCTGGACTACGGCGTCATCAAGATGAACATCGACACCGACACCCAGTATGCTTTCACTCGCCCTATCGTGGATCACATGATGAAAAACTACGCTGGCGTCCTGAAGATCGACGGTGAAGTCGGAGACAAAAAAGCCTACGATCCACGCGGATACCTCAAAAAAGGTGAGCAAGGTCTCTGCGACCGCATGAAGGAAGCCTGCAACGACCTGCTCAGCACCGGCAAGACGATCTTTGGCACGGTTTAATCTAGACCTCGGCAGATTGACCTCTCAAAAACCCAGGACATCTCGTCCTGGGTTTTTATCTTTTCGGCTTCAATCCCCCCACTTGCAAGATTGCGACCTCTTGCCAGACTGATCACCTCATTTCCCCACCATGGCCTACCTCAACGAAAACTACCTCAAACTCAAAGCCGGATACCTGTTCCCTGAAATCGCTCGCCGCGTCAAAGCTTTCACTGAAGGCAATACTGAAGCTGCTAAACGCCTGATCCGCTGTGGTATTGGCGACGTCACCGAGTCACTGCCTGAGGCTGTCCGCGCTGCGATGCACAAGGCTGTGGATGAAATGGGCGACCGCTCCAGCTTCCGTGGTTATGGCCCTGAGCAAGGTTACGACTTCCTGCGCAATGCCGTAGCTGAACACGACTTCAAATCACGCGGCATCAACATCGACGCGGATGAAATCTTCATCTCTGACGGCAGCAAGTGTGACACAGGCAACATCCTGGACATCTTTGGCAAAGGTAACGTCACAGCCATAACGGACCCGGTTTACCCCGTATATGTGGACACCAACGTCATGGCTGGTAACACCGGTGAAGCTGATGAAAGCGGTGCCTACGAAGGCCTGCATTACCTCAAATGCACTCCAGACAATGGCTTTGTCCCAGAAATCCCCAGCGTGCCTGTGGATCTGGCCTATCTCTGCTATCCGAACAATCCGACCGGCGCCGTCGCTACCCGCGCTCAGCTTGAAGCCTGGGTCAAATACGCCTTGGCCAATGGCACAACGCTGCTCTACGACGCCGCCTACGAGGCCTTCATCCAGGACCCATCCATCCCACGCAGCATCTACGAGATCGAAGGTGCGCGTGATTGCGCCATCGAGTTCCGCAGCTTCTCCAAGAACGGCGGTTTCACCGGTGTGCGCTGCGCCATCGTGGTGATTCCAAAAGGTCTCATGGGCAAGAAGAAAGACGGAACCAAGCTGGCCATCCACCCGCTCTGGAGTCGCCGTCACAGCACGAAGTTTAATGGCGTCAGCTACATCGTCCAACGCGGTGCCGAGGCTGTCTATAGCCCTGAAGGAAAAGCTCAGGTTTCTGCTCTGATCGAGCATTACATGGGCAATGCCAAGCTTCTCGTCGAAGCCTGCACCAAAGCTGGGCTCACTGTTTTTGGTGGTGTGAATGCTCCCTACGTTTGGGTCGGTTGCCCAAATGATCTGACGAGCTGGCAGATGTTTGATAAGATGCTGAATGAAGCCAATGTCGTCATCACCCCCGGCAGCGGCTTTGGCAGCGCTGGGGAAGGCTACTTCCGCATCAGCGCCTTTAACAGCCGTGCGAATGTGGAGGAAGTCTGCCGCCGCATCGCCGCCCTCACCTGATTAATTCATGAACACGGCCTCCAGCGATCTCACGAAGCACCTCAAGGTGCTGCAGGAGCGTTTGCTGCACCCGACCGACTATGAAAAAGCTTTTCACTACTTCATCGAAGAGTTCGGTGGAGACGTGAAATTCATTCAAATGGGCCAGCCTCAGCCCCTGCCGATGCTCACGCCCATCATCGACCGCATCGCCTGCGCCGCGCTTGGGAAAACGGTCAAAGTAGATCGTCTCAAGCTGACCTCTGTGCCCGGGCACGCCTTTCAGCGAGAATTTCAATTCCCCTGCGGCTGTTCGCTGCCATCTTCCGTATCAACACCTACCCCCTAAAATTATGAGCCAACCTAAAATCACCGCTTACCTGAAAACTTATTGTGGCTGGAGTGAAGGCGTGCGCGCCATCTTCCGCAAATACGACCTAGCCTTTGAAGAAAAGGACATCATCAAAAATCCCGCCTTTCGCTGGGAGATGGAACAGAAAAGTGGTCAACCCCTCAGCCCTTGTGTCGAGATCAATGGTACCATGATTCCCGACATCAGCGGTGAAGAAGTTGAAAAATGGATGATCGACAACGGCCTGCTCACCGCCAATGACGCTGCCCCGGATGCGCCGATCGACCGCGCTTGCAGCGATGCTCAGCACGCCGCCATGGCTGCTGGCCTGCCCGCAGGGAAGATCAGCTTTGTGTCCTAATCGGATCAAAAAGGAGTTCTCAAACGGTGCGGCTGAAAAACACGCAGCCGCGCCTTGCCAACGCCGAAGCATGCGTTACTCTGGCGGCGCTGATATTTGCAACCGGAAGGGTGGCAGAGTGGTCGAATGTACCTGATTCGAAATCAGACGTGGGGAAACTCACCGTGGGTTCGAATCCCACCCCTTCCGCCATTCTTCGCCGACTTTAGGAGGCGAAGAATGCCCTCCGTAGCTCGCAGAGCGAAGGATGGGCTCCACCTTTTGTCGAGGTGATGAGGCACATGACTTTACAGGAGGACAGAAAGACAGGATTTACAGGTCAGAGCTTATTTCTGTTAATCCTGTCAATTTAACCTAAAAACCTGTTTCTAGTTTCAGGTGAGCCTCTTGCAAAACCTTTCAAAAAACAGCCAATCCACGTATCATGAGGAAGGCAGGAATGCAGGAATCAATCCCATTTCCTGCTTTCCTGCCTTCCTCATCATCTCCGGTTTGGGTTCTGGATCAGAGGTTTTGCAGGTGGCTCAGGTTTCTAGTTTCATGACATAAAAACCAACGACTTGCGGCTGGAGCACCCGACACTTTTTGAGTGTGCTAACGTAGCTCTGTAAAGCCCTGATTCAGAGAACTTGGAACGCGTAACTAGAAACTTGAAACTTGGATTTAGGTTTAACCACGCTTCACGGATAGCCTCTCATTTCACAGCAGGCAATCCATCTGGGCGTCGGTTTCTCATTAACGACTGCCCTGGGGGGTAAATGACAATTTCATCTTCCCGAACTGACATATCTCGGCTAAGAGGAAACGCATGTCCGAAAACAATACTTCAAAACCTGCTCTGATACAGACCATTGGCGGCTGGCAAATCATGTTTTATGGGCTTGGCTCCATGCTCGGTGCCGGCATCTACGCTTTGATCGGTAAAGCCGCAGGTGGTCTTGGCAATGCCATGTGGTTAGCCTTTTTAATGGCCATGATTGGAGCGATGCTGACCGGTCTTTCCTATGCCTGCGTCGGTGGGCGCTACGCTCAGGCGGGAGGTGCGGCTTATGTGACTCAGCGTGGCCTGCGCAAGCCGCTGCTCAGTTACATCATCGGAATTGCGGTGATGATGAGTGGCCTCACTAGCATGGCGACAGGTTCACAAGCTATCATTGGCCAACTCAAGGAATTGCTGGGGTGGAGCCTGGATGACACCACGCTCAAATTCATGTCGATTGGTGTGGTCTTTCTCGTCGGCTGCATCATTTATCGCGGCATCAGAGAGAGCATGTGGTTAAACATCCTTTGCACGGTGATCGAGGCTGCGGGTCTGCTTTTCATCATTGCCGTAGGCGTTCGCTATTGGGGCAGTGTGAATTACCTGGAGTCCCCTGGCGATACGGTTGCGGGTGGAGTCGGTTCGGGTATCACGCTGGCTCTCATCATGCAGGGGGCCGTGCTGACCTTTTATTCGTTTATCGGTTTTGAAGATATTCTGAACGTGAGCGAAGAAGTGAAGAATCCGTCCAAAAACGTACCCTTTGGCCTGATCGGAGCGATGCTGGCTGCCACCTGCATTTACATGGCTGTAGCCATCACCGCAGTCTCCGTGGTGCCCTGGCAGGAACTGGCCAAAAGTGAGGCGCCGCTCATGGAGGTGGCTCGTCGTGCTGCCCCCTGGTTTACTGGGATCAAACCCGTCTTTGCCTGCATCACCATCTTTGCCATCGCCAATACAGCGCTGCTTAATTATCTCATGGGTTCTCGGCTTCTCTACGGAATGAGCCGTCAGGGGCTGTTGCCAGCAATTCTGGCCAGCGTGCATGCCAAACGGCAGTCCCCCCACATCGCGGTTGTAGTTCTGTTTTTCATCGTTTCGTTTCTGATTCTCAGTGGTGGCGTCAAGCAACTGGCGGAGTCCACGGTCCTATTGCTTCTGATCGTCTTCACGGTGGTAAACATCTCCCTGGTTGTCCTCAAGCGCCGCCCAGGCGAGCCTCGAGGCGGATTTGAGCCTCCGCTGCTCGTGCCAATCTTGGGTGCCATTGTCTGTGCGCTCCTCATCGCTGTTCGTGTGCAATCGGCTTTGATGAGTGCGGATAAAGCTCAACAGACGGCACCCTTGATTGCTGGAGGCATCGTTCTAATCAGCGTATTGCTTTACGCCGTGCTAAAACCGAAGAATCCCGTCGCCAAAATCGACTGATCAACGAACGATTACCTTGGCTCCGGGCCGGACTAGGGTGGGGAGTCGGATGGCATCCCAATTGGCAAAGCGGACGCAGCCTGCGCTCTGACTGCGACCGATGGTCTTTGGGGAAGCCGTGCCGTGCAGGCCGATGCCTGATTTACTGATGCCATTCCAAATGATTCCGATGGGACTGTTCGGGCCGGGCGGTAGCTGAAAAGCTTCTTTCCCACGGACGCCTTCTTCGAGGAATTGCTTATCGTAGCGGAAAGTCGGAGTGGTCATCATGGTCATCAGCTTCCAGCTACCCACAGGAATGAATTCGGGCTTCCCTGGCGTGATCGGGAAGGCTGCCAGGAGCTTTTCAGTGGGACTGTAAACCACGGCGATCCGCTCTGTCGTATCGACCACAATGGTGTTTTTGCTCAGTGCCGGATCTGCTTTGAAGCTGGCCATCGACTTCACATTTTCGATTTTAAAGGAACTGACATTCGGCACGACGATCAAACTGTTGACCTTGAGTTTGCTGAGATTTTTATCCGGATTGATTTTGATGAGGAACTCCTCATCCGTGTGGAAGCGCTCAGCGACGAGCTCCAGCATGCTGCGATAAGCCATGTAGGGGAATTTCACCTGATCCTCTGGCTGCATGGGTAGATCAGGGGCCACGTAGCGCATGAGATCAGACCGGATTTTAAACGCAGCAAAAACCACGGGCACCTCCCGCTCAGCCTCCGCCAAAGCGTAGGACCAATTGTAGATGTCCTTGTGCCCACGGGCAAAGTTGTAGTTCACGATGGCCTTGTAGGTGAACTCTCCGATAGCCCCATCAAGCTTGCCTGGACCAAAGAGATGCTTGTCCATGAAGATCTGGAGTTGCAGGATTTTATTGCGATCCGTCGGCACGTTGGCAGCATTGCCTTTAGGACCAGTATCCTGGGCCTGGGCCAGCAGAGAGATCCAAGTAAAAATCAGAACAGGTAAGAAACGCATCACGGCCCTCATGCTAAACCGCAAGTGTCGACTGGCAACTACCTTGCCAAACGACCACGGAAGATAGACTCTTCTACCAAAGCGGTTGCGTGAAGGATGGGCATGGGTAAACGCATCCCTATGATTCCTACCACACCACGCCTCGGCATGCTGATCGTCGTATCCGGCCCTTCTGGGACAGGCAAGACGACGCTGTGTAGAAAGGTCTGTGATGGCAAGTCAGCGGTCTTTTCGGTGTCCTGCACAACGCGGCCACCACGCCCGGGAGAGGTGGATGGGAAAGATTACTTCTTTTTGGATGAGACTGATTTCTTGGCGCGTGTGGATCGCGGAGAGCTCTTCGAATACGCTCGCGTTCACAATCGCTGGTACGGGACGCTGAAGAGCTATGTTTTCGACAATCTCCGTCGTGGGGTGGACGTATTCATGGACATTGATGTCCAGGGTGCCACGCAAGTCCGCGGCTGTGAGGACGATCTGGTGCACCATTGCCTGACAGATATCTTTGTCATGCCTCCCAGCCTCAATGAACTGCGCAACCGACTCTCTGGCCGCGGCACTGACAGCGCTGAAGTCGTGGAGCTGCGGATGGTCAATGCTGAGGCTGAGATGAAACATTGGCGGGACTACCGCTACTGCCTGATCAGCGACACAAAAGAGAGTGATGAGGCAAAATTTCGAACGCTGATCGAGGCTGAACGCCTGCGCAGCAGTCTTTTTGTACTAGCCTGACCTATTCATGAAACTCTACGGCGACTTGCTGCTAGCCCCCACTGGCGGCGTTGAGCTTGTTTCGAAAGCCGTCGAGTATCGGCCGAGGATGAGGTTTAGAATCCGCGACTTTCTTGTCCAAGTTTAAGGCGCGGCTTGATTCCCTCTGCCAAATGCTGCATCTTTGCAGTCCGCGCCATCTCCACCCGTTGGCACTGAACTTCCTACCATGATAACCAACCAAGGCCCTGCTGCATGAGTCTCCCAGAGATTGCTGGACATGAGTTATTGGATTTGATCGGCAGCGGCCGATGTGGTGCCGTGTATCGCGCCAGTGCGGGTGGAAAGTCCTGCGCTGTGAAGGTTTTTTCTTCCATGGCTATCAATCGCAAGGCGCTGAGTACTGCCATTCAGGCAATGCAGCAGATGCCACATCATCATGGTGTCTTAGCGGTCGAAGATTACAATTTCGATAGGAGTCCCTATTATTTAGCCACACCGCTGGTTGGCGTCATGACCAAGGATAGCCAGGGGCGGCGTCAGTGGCAGTCGCCAACACTGGAGACTGTCTGTCATGGCATACCAGCGGAGAATGGCTGGAACTATATCTATCAAATTGCTGATGCCTTAGCCTGGCTGCATAAGCATGGTATCCCGCACGGAAATCTGCGCCCCTGCAACGTACTGCTGGAGGATGATGCCGAATCTAGCATTCGCCTGAGTGACATCGCCCAGGGTTGGGTAGGGGGCATTCATCACCTGGAGCTGACGGATCATTTCGTCCATCTTTGTCCTGAGCAAGCCGAGAATCCAGACGGTGTCTTTGCTGGTTATGGGCCTTCCTGGGACGTTTACAGTTTTGGCGTATTATCCTATCGACTACTGACCGGTAAGCTTCCTCGCGCGGCGCAGGCTTGGCAGGATCAGATGGAATTGGTGCAAACCAAGGCTGCCGCAGGGCTGGCCTACGGCATCGACAGTGGAGCGCTGGTAAAAGCGGTTCGCGCCCAGCCCAAGATCAGCTGGCCAGCAATGCCCAACTCCAAATGGGATGAACGCCGCCGCAATATCATTGAGCGCGCTCTGGACCTGAACCCTGCAGCCCGCTGGTCCGATCTGCGTGAGGTTGTCCGTGAATTTGAGCTGCTGGAATCAGATTACCTTCTTGAAGAATCACGTGAACAGACTGTCCAAGAGCGCAAGAAGCAGGCGGTCAAAGTCCGCACTCTGATGACGATTGTCATCGCTTTGGCCACAGGCCTGACGATGAGCTGCATCTACGGTTTTTCCCAGCTGCGTCGTGCCCAGAAGGACGAGGTCATCATTTCTCAACAGGACGCTGTTTTGGGCCAAGAGAAAAAGGTGAGGGATGATAAAATCGACCTGCTGACGCAGCAGCGTGACACGGCTATCGACGAGAAAAAGACTGCCGACATGAACCTCCAGCATTCTCAGAATGCCGTGGATCAGTTCCTGACACAGCTCCTGCAGACACCCACGAACAATCAGCTGGATGTCGAGTTCTCCAAAGGTCAGCTCAAAGACGCCCTCAGCTTTTGCACCGCTGGCCTGCCAGCATTAGAGGCTAATCCTGCCCTCGGCGTGGAGCGCCTGCGTGCCTATGGCAACATAGGCCAAATTCACCTCCGTCTGCGGGACCATGCCTCGGCTCTTACTTTCCTGCAAAAGGCACGGGACCAAGCTGCCCTATTGCTGCAAAGCGCTGGCACCACGCCTCAAGGGCCACTCTACCAGCAATGGCTTGGCCGTTACAGCCTGCTGCTTTCGGACATCCATGATCATCGTGGTGAGCGAGCCGCATCCTTGACTCTCCTCAAGGGTGCCACATCTGCTTTAACCGAAGGCTTGAACGCCGATCCAAAGAACCGGCTCGCACGCAATGAGTCAGCTCGTGCTTGGATGGAGTATGGCCGCCGCACCCTTCAGGCTGGAGATTTAGGCGAAGCTGAAAAAGCGCTGGCTAAAGTACCTGAAGTTTTGGACAAAGCTGTGATCGGTGCAGAGCTCATTGCTGATGAAAACTTCCTGCTCGCCCGGGCCAAATTTGCCAAAGGTCAGGCCCAACGTGAAGCGGGCCGCCTGCAGGATGCACTAACCACGCTCATTGATGCGGTGACTGAAATGGGGCAGCTTGTCATGAACTCCTCACCGCGCAATCAGGAGCAGGCTCTGTTACTAGCCGAGGCCTACACCGAGCTTGCAGAACTGATTAGCAAAAGTATCGGAGCCAAAGAAGCCCGCGAGGCTCACCAACAAGCCATTCCGATCCTTCTAGAGCTGAATCGGCTGCTGCCAGAATGGGCCGACGTGAAATACCTCATGGCGCGCAATTACAGTGATATTTCGTTGCTTGATCGGGATGCTGGTAACCCAGGTGATGCGGTAAAAAAGAAACAAGATGGCATTGAGCTGCTCAATGAAATCCTAGCCGATGAAAAGGACAACCTGCGCTATGGCGTCCTGCTTGCCAAGATGCGTGGTGAGTATGCCGAGCTCATGTCCGACCTCGGAAAGCCAAATTCAGGTCTGCCTATCGTGAAACAGGCTGTCGAGGCCATGGAAGCGCTCCTAACTAAAGATCAGCAAGCACCAACCTCACCGGAGCGTCGGCAGTGGGAAGTCCAGCTGGCTCAAATGTATGGCGTGCTCGGCCACACCAGTCAGTCACTTTCTAAAAAGGCCGAAGCCAAAGACGCCTTCACCAAAGCATCTCAGAAGTGGGAGCAACTCTCCGCGATCAGTCCTGGAGATGAGGTGATACAACAAGGTCTGGCTTGGTCGAAAGATCGGCTCAGTAAGCTGAAGTAACAGACTCTCAGGCCTGACCGACAAAGGGATTTTCTGTCCTTTCCCGCCCTAGGGTCGTTTTATCCCCATGCCCTGGCCAGACAATGGTGTCCCCAGGTAAAGGCCAAAGCTTCGTCTCAATGCCAGTAGCTAGTTGCTGGAATGATCCACCAGGAAAGTCTGTGCGCCCGACTCCGTCCAAAAACAGCACATCGCCACCGAAGAGCCATTTTGAGTCGGCCAAATAAAAGCAAAGACTATCCGGCGAATGTCCCGGCACATGCTTCAGTTCAAAGGATTGACCCAACACGGTTAACTCCGGTTTACCTGCCAGCACCTCATCGACAACGAAATCTGGCACTGCATATGCGCTTCCCCGAGCAGCACCAAAAAGCGCTTCTAGAGTTAATTCCTTGGAGAGGGTGGACCAGGCATACACCTGGCAACCGTGCTGTTCTTTTACTGCGGCGGCATCCATCACATGATCAAAGTGCTGATGCGTCAGCAAAAGAACGTCCACTTTAACACCACGATTTTTCAGCCAAGCGGCTACGCCGTCTGGGGCATCTACCAGAAAAGTGCCCCCTGAAAGCGTGAAGAGGTAGCCATTTGTCTGCGCAATGCCGCCCGTAAATGTGGAAATATCAGCCATAGTGCCCTCTAGTGCGGGAAACCGTTGGACAATTCAACCAGCAAACCACAAAATCATTAACGATTATCTCTGTTCGCAGCGTTATAAGGATAAGCCTCTTCATATGATCCGTAAACCTTTGTCTATTCTGGCCGCCTCACTCGCTGCCTTTTCACTCACCGCCGCCCCAGCAGCCAGTGATACCAATTTTGGCCAAGTTGCCATGCATGTGGCTTACATGCTGCAGAGCCAGCATTATTCTCACCGTGACTTCGATGACGAACTTTCTGCCAAGCTTCTCCAGAACTACCTGAACCTGCTCGACTTTAAGCATGTCTTTTTCACCCAGGAAGACGTGGACGGATTCAAATCCAACTATGAGACGACTCTCGATGACCAAGTGCTGATGCGGAACATCAGCCCTGCCATTGAAATCTATGACGTCTATAAGCGCCGCGTTCAGGAGCGTATTGCCTTTACCAAAAAGACCCTAGACACCCACAAATTCACCTTTGATTCCGACCGCAAAGTGGAACTCAAGCGCGATACAGCTCCCTATCCGAAAAACGTGGCGGAGCAGGACAAACTCTGGCTCGATATTCTGGAAGACAACATGCTCCAGGAAAAACTCATCGACGAGGCTAAAGTCCAAGAAGCCAAAAAGAAGGCTGACAAAGCCGCTAAGAAGGCAGCAGAGAAGCCCGCTGATACAGCGGCTAAAAAGCCAGAAGGCGAAGTTAAGAAAGAAGTGGCCAAAGAAGACAAGGAGAAAGACCTCACGCCACAGCAGCGCGTCATGAAGGACTACGATCGACTCATCGAAAGCATCAACGAGAACGACCAGGAGACTGTCGTCGATTATTTCCTTTCCTGTCTCTCTTCAGCCTATGATCCGCACACCGAGTACATGAGTGTCCAGGAGACCGATAGCTTTAACATCCAAATGAAGCATAAGCTGGTTGGGATCGGTGCGCTGCTTGGTGTGATCGACGACGTCGCCCAGATTCAGGGCATTGTGGTTGGTGGTCCAGCCGACAAGCAGGGTGACCTCACCCTGAATGACAAAATCACCGGTGTCGCCCAAGGCGATGCTGAGTTTGTCGAAACCAAATACATGAAGCTGCAAAAGATCGTCGATATGATCCGCGGCAAAGAAGGTTCCACCGTCCGCATGCGCATCAATCCAGCAGCAGACCCTACCACGACCAAAATAGTTACCATCGTGCGTGGCCCCGTCGAACTGAAAGAGAAGCTCGCCAACGCCGAGCTACTGCTCACCCCGTCGGAGTTGGGTAAGCCGCTGAAAGTAGGCTGGATCAACCTTTCCTCCTTCTATGCCGACATGGAAGACGGTACCGTCTCTACAACGGACGACGTGCAGCGGTTGCTAGCCCGTCTGATGAAGGAAAGTATCGACGGACTCGTGCTCGACCTGCGTGGCAACGGTGGCGGCTCACTGGAAGAGGCTATCCGCCTTACGGGACTCTTTGTCCCCTCGGGACCTGTTGTGCAGGCCAAAGACTGGCGTGGCACCATCTCTTTCCGAGAATGTGAGAATGAAAAAGCTTTTTACAGCGGCCCGATGATCGTGCTTACCGATAAAACCAGCGCCTCAGCTTCTGAGATTCTCGCTGCTGCCCTCCAGGATTACCACCGCGCCCTCATTGTTGGTGACAAGTCCACCTTTGGAAAAGGCACCGTGCAGACCATTCTGCCAGTGGAGCGCTTCATGCCCTTCTTCGCCAAAAAAGATCGTGCTGGAAATCTGAAAGTGACCATTCAGAAATTCTACCGTATCGCCGGTGGCTCCACCCAACTTAAGGGCGTGGAGCCTGAGCTAGTACTACCTTCGATCCGCGACGTCCTCGACATCGGAGAAGGCTCAGCAGAGAACCCGCTGCCTTACGACACGATCCCAGCTCAGAAATACAATCTTTTCACCAAAAACCCACTGCCAGTTGTAGAGCTGCGCAAGCGCATGGAAGAGCGGCTCAAGGCTAACCCAGAATTCCAAAGCGTTCTGGATGAGTCCAAGCGTCTGAAAGAACGAATCGACAGAAATACTCTCAGCCTCAATTTAGCTGAGCGTGAAAAAGACTCCCAAGAAACCAAGTTGCGCCGCGAGAAGCAGGAAGCTGAACGGGAAGCAAGAGTCAAAGCAATCGCCGCTAAAATCAAAGATGGTGGCTTCAAGACCTATCATCTTACCTTGGATAATGTCGACAAAGCTGATCTCGTGCCAGAGTCTGCCTTCAGCCGCGAGCTAAGCACCGGTATGAGAATGGCCAAGAAATCCGACGATGAAGATGCCGAGCCCGAAGGCTCCCAGTTCCCCTACGGTATTGAGCCTGTGAAGCTTGAGACCGTCAACATCCTGCGTGACTTCCTGGAACTAACCACCAAGCAGCCAACGACGGCCAAAGCTGAAGAGGCCAAATAACGGTCGCGTCAAAAGTCCCCAACTTTCAAATGCCAATGCCCTCAAGCGTTGGCATTTTGCTAGGCACTGCAACCCAACGTGCCCTAAAGTCCTGTTTCAAGTTTCAGGTTTCAAGTTTCATGACACAAAAACTACGGCCT
>JAPLUM010000460.1 GCA_026397605.1 Verrucomicrobiota bacterium
AGGACTGACGTGTGATGGCGAAGAGATCAACAAAACCCGCTTTGTGCTCCGCAGCGATCTCCGCGATGGCCTTGCTGTAGCGCTCGACATTGGCCAGCTGAGTCTCCGTCGCACCCTCAATGGCGATGGGCGACAACAACACAAAACGAGCACCCGGATGACTGCGCCCGAGTTGATTCAGATGCACAGCGTATTGCTGACGGAAGTCCTTCAATCCCGCTTCGCCGGCAAACGATTCATTCAACCCATAGCCCAGCACTATGGTCTTCGCTGGCCACTCGGCGAGTAGGTTCTTCATGTGCTTCGCGTAGCCTTCGAGCCGCAGACGATTGCCGACTTCGTCGCCGGTCCATGCGAGGCTGCGAATGGCGAGTTTGGCGGCAGGCTGCGCTATTTGAAGTCGCGCTTCTAGCTCGCCTTGTTCGAGCAGGCGCTCGATCATCGAGTTGCCGTAGAAGAGGATCATGTTGTCATCGGGAGCCTTGGCGGTTGGAGGAGTCTCAGCGACCTTGTTGCGATCAGCCTTGCACGAACATGCGGCGCATGGCTTCGTTGGCCCAATCGTCCTTTCCCGCCATCGCCCCGCCGATGGTGCTGGCGAAGACGCGACCTTTCACGCCCACGGGACGCTGATAGGTCCAAGAGATCGGCATCATGGGCGAGTTCTTGTTGATCGCTTGTCGGCCCTTGGCGTTTGCTGGAGGCGCGGGTGCGGGGCCTGAATCTGGCTCCATGCTTTCGCAGATCTCGCCCATCAAGATGGGGGTGCAGCCTTCTGCCATCGGCAACGTGGCTTCATAAGTATCGGTTGGCCCCCAGACCTCGCCATCAGCGATGCCGCGCAGAATGGGATGCGTGGCTGCATTCGGCGCAAAGCGGCCACGGGTGCTTTGTTTGCCATGACCGCCCCAATGCGCGATCCAATTCTGCCCGAGCACCTGACGACCGAAACCACCGGTGAACGTCTCGCTCGTGTTGGAGTAACTGTAGTTGGCAAACGGGCTGTCAGGCAGCTTGCTGAAGTCAAAGGCATGAGTCGCAGTGCGAATACCGATCACCGGCTTGCCGGTATCGAGGTAGCTTTGAAACAGCTTCATCTGCGCCTCTTCCAGCGCACGAAAACGCGTGAAGACGACCATCAAGTCCGCCTCCGCCAATGACTCCAGTCCAGGGATGTTGTCCCGCTGGCTCGTGTCGATCACACCCGTCTTGCGATTGATGGCAAACAGCACTTTGCAATCAAAGCCATGCCGCTCGGCCAAGATATGCGCCATCATCGGCATCGAAGTTTCCGAGTGGTATTCGTCATCGCCAGTGACAAAAACGATCTTCTTGCCATTGGCCGTGCCTTTGGCGGGAAGATGAATCCAGTCTGCTGCCGAAGCGGCGATGGAGGAGAGGATGAGGGCGGTTAGCGTGGCTTTGACGTGCATGGGAGATGGGAATTAGACAACAGAATGGCGGACAGCAGAATGAAAGGCAGACAGATGACACGGATTGGAATCCATTCTGTTGTCTGCCATTCTGCTGTCTAAAGAGAGCTATTTAGCCCGAGGATCGACATACTCTTCGCGGCTTAGTTTGCCGTCGGCATTCTTGTCGTAGGCTTTGAAACCTGCTTCGAGGCCTTTGCGGTTTTTTTGGCCGATCTGATACTCTTCGAGTGTCAGTAAGTCGTCTTTGTTCGTGTCCAAGTTGGTGAAGTGGAGCTTGCTATCGACTCGGATTCGCCCGTTTGGCTGTCCGGCTGTTGCTGACTTCTTCTTGGCTTTCTTGGCGGGCTCGCTTCCGGGGGCGGGCGGTGTCCATTCTGCGGGCTTGGGAGTCGCGACGGTAAGCGGGGACTTGTCGGCGTGGTCGGCCATTTGCGTGGTCAGAAGTGCGGTCAACTCGGCGATCTTTGCTGCGTGTTCAGGCTTGTCGGCGAGGTTATTCAGCTCATGCGGATCGTTGCTGAGATCGAAGAGTTGGGTCCGATCCACGAGCGGATAGCGGATGAGTTTCCAGCGGTCGTCGCGAATGGCGCGTTGGCAGTCGCGGTAGGCGGTGTAGAGCACATCGCGGACTTTGGGTTGCGTGCCTTTCAGGATCGGGACAAGGCTTTTGGCATCGACGCCATCGGGGATCTTAGCGCCAGTGAATTCAGCGAAGGTCGGGAACAAATCCATGAGGTAAACAAAGGCCTCGCTCTTGCCCTTCGGGATGCCAGGGCCTGCGATGACCAGAGGCACATGCATGCCGCCGAACTCATAAAGGTTCTGTTTTCCAAAGAGGCCGTGCTCGCCGAGGGACAAACCATTGTCGCCACTGAAGATGATGATCGTATTCTCCCACTGACCGCTGGCTTTGAGCTCGGCAAAGATGCGGCCGATGTGATGATCGAGTCCGGTGACGCAGGCGTAAAAATCGGCGTTCTGCTGCTTCGTGTCCGCCTCGGTTCGAGGCCATGGGGCAAGCTTTTCATCGCGCACAGCCATCTCGCCATTGTCGAAGGGATGCTGCGGCAGAAATGCGGGTGAGAGCTGAATTTGCGCAGGATCATAGAGCGCATGGAACTGCGGTTCAGCCGAGCGTGGATCATGCGGCACAGGCGGCGCGATGTAGATGTAGAAGGGTTTCTCCTCGTGTGCCTCTGCGCGGGTCTTGAGAAACTTGATGGTGCCATCGGCGAGCCGCTGGCTGCAATGAGCACGGTCATCTTCCGGAGTCTCGCCATGGGCATCGTCTCTG
>JAPLUM010000262.1 GCA_026397605.1 Verrucomicrobiota bacterium
CTTGGTGCGCAGGGGCGGATTCATTTTGTAGTTCGTGTCATAATCCCCGATATCCTCTTGGCTAAACATGAGATGATGCGGGGCGATCTCGCAAGTGACGCGGATGCCACGATCTTTTGCACGCTTGATGGTTTTCATGCCCTCAATGGTGGTGACGTGCTGGATATTGAGGTGAACACCCGTGAACTCGGCCAGGCGGATGTCACGAGAGATGCAGATTTCCTCGCTAATGCTAGGAATGCCCGGCAGGCCTAGGGAGTAGCTGATTTTACCTTCATGCATGCAGCCCTTGCCACTGAGTTCTTTCACTTCGCAGTGACTGGCGATTGGCAGATCGTAATCGCGGGCATACTCCATGGCGCGGCGCAGCACTTGGGGATTGTCCACTGGGAAGCCATCGTCAGAGAGCATGACAGCTCCAGCGGCCTTCATCGCAGCGATCCCTGCCAGGTCTTCTCCTTTGCGGCCTTTGGTGATGGCGCCTGTGGTGAAAAGACTGGCTCCGATGCGTGTGCGACGCGCACTCTCTAGCACCGTCCGCACGACGCCTGCGTTGTCGATGGCTGGACTCGTATTTGGCATCATGACAAAGCCTGTGACCCCGCCATTGATCGCTGCTTCAGCACAGCTCGCGATGTTTTCTTTGTCCTCCTGCCCAGGCTCGCGGGCGTGGACATGGATGTCGAAAAGTCCGGGCAATAAAATCCGACCTGTGCAGTCGATGACCTCGCAATCAGTGACTCCTGTAATGGCTGGGGCGACACCGATGATCCGATCTCCTTCGACGAGAACGTCCGCAAAAAGGAGTGTGGGTGAATCTTCAGAGGCGATCTGGGCGCAGCGGTAGAGGCGTTTCATGAAAGGGCAAGTCTAGCAAGATGACGCGCCTAGGCTCAGTGGCAAGTGCGGCTCACTAAGAAGGTGTGGCGTGCTCAAGATGCACGGCGCAGTGTAAAACCCACGTCCTTCTCGTTCTGGTCCCGCACGCGAGACCAGAATGTGAGGCTTTGCACGAGCCTCGGTCTTCACTCTTTAGCGCCTTTTGTTGGTCGGCTGGCTCCGGAGCCGGGGAGGGCACTGAAAAAGAAATAGCGTGGGGAACTCAGGAGGTCGCCCAATTCTCTGGTTGCTGCTCGGTGCAGGTAGCTCTCTAGTTTTTCATAGGCCGTGACGTGGTGACTGAGATGCTTTTCTAAAAAGTTCCGTAGTCTGGCGTTGGCATTGAATTCCACTGCCAGTGTTCCGGCATTTAGCAGGAGAAAAATCACGCACACGACTCCAAAGCCCATCATGGCAAACCGTGGCGGGAATCTCAGGAAAAACATCATAAGCGCTGCTGCCAAGGCGGCAAAGACAGGCCCGTAACGTGTCATCTTGATGACCGACTGCCGCCATTTCACATCCCCCAGCATTTCCCCAGTCTGCGTAGCATGTCCTGCCTCATGCAGGGCCAGCGTCCAGGCGGCCATGCTGGTTCCTTTGGCGACAGCACTGCTTAGAAACAAGCGACGCCGAGTCGGGTCAAAGTAATTGGTCACTGTACTATTATGCTCCACGATCTCCACATCGCGGATCTCCTCAAAGGTCAGGAAAAGCTTGGCCACCTCAGAGCCTGTGTGGGCCGTCGGCGCAGGCTCCTTTGACGCACGAGCTAGCATCACCTCAAAACGCCCTGACGCCCAGCGACAGACGCCGACGCAGAGTGCAATGATCAAAATAGGAATGGCGAGCATGGTCCATACATGGCGCACATTTTCATCAGCAGCAAGGCGCGGGATTTTAGATTCCCTGTGATTCCTCATTGACGGCGGCTCACTGGCATCCAACATCGGCGACCATGCCAAAAGCAAGCCTAACGAAAGAAGAAGTCAAAGCCATGCTCCTGCTCGCCTGCGAGCGTATCATCGCTGCCGAACCCCAGCTCTCTGAAGCCGACCGTGATCTCGGTGACGGTGATCATGGCCTTGGCATGGAGCGCGGCATGACCGCAGCCACAGAAGGTCTGCTGGCGGGTGATGTGGAGAGCATCGAAAAAGCCTTTGTCATTGTCGGCACCAAAATGATGAGCAGCATGGGAGGAGCCTCCGGTGCCATCTTTGGCACCTTTTTCCGCAATGGCGGAAAAGCCCTGGCTGGTATCCAGAGCTTTGATTCTGCAGCCTTAGCTGCCTTTCTCCAAGCCGGTGTGGATGGTGTGAAGCAGCGTGGAGGTGCTGCCGTCGGTGATAAAACCGTCGTCGATTCCATGCAGCCAGCTGCAGAAAAAGCCGCCGCTGTTAGTGGTGAGGCCCTTCCTGAAGCTGCTGCCGCCGTGAATGCCGCCGCACTCGCAGGCCTAGAGGCCAGTAAGGCCATGGTCGCTAAATTTGGCCGTGCCAAAACCCTCGGTGAGGCCTGCATTGGTTTCCCAGATGCCGGAGCCATGTCTGTCACGATCATTATCGGGGCCTTTGCCGATTTCATTGCTGCGTGAGTTTGTTTTTTGAAAAATAATTCAAAATTAGGTTGTCGAAAAATCGTCAGCCTGATAAAACCGCTTTCTGTGTTTCTCCCCCCCCGATTAATTAACCTTTTAAGTCTGTGCCTATTCAGCACGTGCTTGTCTGCGCAGGAGGCTTTTTTGCCGCTTCCTGTCGAGGGTCCGATCATGCCTGTGCAGGAGTCGGTTGTGACTGAATCGCGTCTATTCAAGCCCACGAAGTCCATTAAGCCGCCTACAGCTGCCTCTGTGGCCACGGCTGCGCCAAAGCCCCAGGTGAATACCCCGACGGTGGCAAGATTACGCCGACTCATCCTCATGCCCAGCGGCCTGACCCCTGAGGCCATGCGTGAACAGATCGTCGCCAGTGGACAGAGTCGCCAACCAGTGACCATCGTCGGCATGGACACCTCAGCTCCCATTTTGGCCAAGCTAGCTGATTTTTTCGGGAGTGATGTCAATGAGGACACTCAGAAGAAAGTTCTCGAAGCCGTTCGTCAAAATTTAGGAGAATCTAAGCCCTCTTCAACCCCACGCCGCGTTGAGGTCGTCACCTGGCTGCCTGCTGAAGGCGTCATGGCCGTGGCGGTTTATCCTGAGAGCTAGGAGTCAGAGTTTTTCATTCATTCAGAAAGCTCATGATGAATTACGTTCCTTTCATCTTAGCGAACTTAGTCTTCTTTATTGCCTGGCTGTATTTCATGAGATTGATGGCATCACTTGGATGGAGTGAGTTTGTCAAACAGCACGGCACCAAAATGGTCAAGGCCGGTCGTTCATACCCTTGCCATTCCTTGGTTTTTGATCCCGATCATCCTCGCGGACGCAGCACAGCCAGTCTGACTCCTACATCGGAAGGTGTTTTGTTTTCTTGTGGCATCTTTTTTTTCCGCCCTTATCACCCTCCCTTTTTAGTGCCTTGGGATTTGGTCATGATTCTTGAATCCATTGATGGAGGGAAATCTCTTTTGGTTAAGTCGGATGCAGGCACATTCATTGCCGGTGTTGATGGTGACTTTTTCCAGTCGCCACATGTCCTATGTCGAGATCTGAAAATCTTGGAGTCATGAAGTTACGCCGCGCGTCATCAAGTTTTGTACAGAATCATTTCCTCTGACAGATTCGGGGAGGCCAGTAGATGAGGATAAATCAAGAATCTGTTGGGCCTCTTGCAAAACCTCGCATTCTGCGCGGCTCGTAGGCATCCCGCACGCGGGACCAGAACGAGAAGGACATCGCGGCTCGTAGGCTCGTTCATCAGAACGAGAAGTACGTGGATTTTACAACTAGCTCCCTTGGTATAAATCCGATCAAAGGCTGAAATCATGATGGACTGAGAGCAACTGCTGCGTTCATCATGGCTCTCATGACACGTCTTTATTTTTCGCTCTTTGTTTCGCTGCTTGTGACCGCCTGCGGTGATAAACCGGCACCAGTCGCGGCACAAAGTGCCCCCGCGGCTAGCCCCGTGCCAGCTACGCCCTCTGCAACACCCGTCACAGCCACAACACCAACACCGAGCACGATCAAAGCGCCTGAAGCCGCAAAACCAACCTTCTGGTCCACTGAACGACTGCACACCGAGATCAAGTTTCATAATCCAGGCTACGAAGGCAATGGAGAATTCAGCATGGAAGATGGGCAGCCGATCGCGATCAGTCTGCGTGGGGCTAAAATCACCAACCTTGAGTTTCTCTCCCAGTTGAAGCCTCTGGCGCTCGACCTGAGCGGCACGCCCATTCAGGATATCCGACCAGTTAAAGGCATGAAGCTACTGGAGCTCTACCTTGAAGATAGTCCCGTCACCGATCTCTCCCCTCTGCGCGGCATGCCGCTGGAGAAGTTGTATCTTAGCCGCACCCCCGTCAGCGATCTCAGTGCCTTGGATGGCGCTCCGCTTATCGAGCTCAACCTCGTCGATACCAAAGTCACTGATCTGACGCCTTTAGCCAAGTCACGCACCCAAATGCTCTGGCTGACAGGCGCTCCCGTCTCCAGCATCGCCGCACTTAAAGGTGTGCCTCTCGTTAGCCTCACCCTGCATCGCACCCTCGTCTCCGATCTATCGCCACTGTCCGGCAGTGCTCTTCAGCGGCTTCACATTGGCCAGACATCGGTCACCGATCTCACTCCACTCAAAGGCATGTCTCTCACACGTCTTGTCTTCTCACCTGCCAATATCAAAGCAGGCCTGGAGGTCGCTCGTGAGCTGCAACTTCAGGAAATCGGCACGAAGTTTGATGAGGAAAGCAAAGACCTCATGCCGCCTGCTGCTTTCTGGGCTCAGTTTAGCAAGTGAACCGGCAGCCATGCTCATCCTAAAATCCTGTTTCAAGTTTCAGGTGCAAAGTTTCATGACGTGAAAGTCAACGATTTGTGGCCGTGGTGCCCTTCACCTTTTGAGTGAGTAGGAATGGTCTCGTAGCGCCTTAATTCAGAGCACTTGGAACTTGGAACATGAATCTTGAAACTCGGATTTAAGCTCATCTCTCTGATGTGGAATTTAAAATACAGCTGGCTGTAGGATTCTGCTGCTAAGACTCGTGTATTGAGTGTCTGCGTTCATGTCTTTCCTCTCTCGTCATCCCATCCTCCGTTTAGTCGCTTCCCCGCAGCATCTCTGGCGGACGATCTCTTTGGGGCTGAAGAGTATCTGGTTGAATCGGTTACGCTCTTTTTTAACCGCTCTAGGTGTCATTTTTGGCGTCGCATCTGTCGTGTCGATGTTAGCCATCGGTGAGGGGGCCAGCTATGAGGCTCAGGAGCAGATCCGTAAGTTGGGAAGTCAGAACATCATTCTAGAAAGTGTGAAGCCGCCAGATGGCCAGGGCTCCTCAGCTGAATCTCGAAGTATGGTTCTGGAATATGGGCTGACGGAACGTGATATGCAGCAGATCCGCCAGACTGTCCCTGGTATCGAGGTCGTGGTTCCTTCTCGTATCTTGACAGAAAATATTTGGAACTTTGACCGCAGTGTCGATGGCCAGATTCTCGGCGTGCTACCGATCTATCCAGAGATGCGTAACCGGAAGATTGCCAGTGGTCGTTTTTTTAATGACCTGGAAGTGGCAGCTAAGTTGCCCGTCTGTGTGCTCAATCAGGCAGCCGCGAAAGCTCTCTTTCCTCTAACGAGTCCGACGGGCAAGTCGATCCGCGTGAAAGGCTACTACTACAAGATTTTGGGCATCTTAGAAGACGCTGGACAATCCATGAGCGGCGGAGATGGCGGTGGCGCCGGAGACTCACAGGTCCTGATCCCTTTTAGCACGCTCATGGATCAGTATGGGGAGACTTTTTTCCGATTCCGCAGCGGTAGCTTTGAGGCGGAAAAAGTGGAGTTCCATGAGGCTGTCATCCGTGTCCATGACGTGACACAGGTCGAGACACGAGCCCAAGCGATCCGCCAGATCCTCAGCAGCAATCATAAAAAAGAAGATTGGCGCATGGTTATCCCTGTAGAGCTTCTGAGGCAAGCTGAGCGGACAAAACGCATTTTTAGCATTGTTCTGGGAAGCATCGCCGCGATCTCTCTGCTGGTCGGTGGCATCGGCATCATGAATATCATGCTCGCCAGCGTGACCGAGCGCACTCGGGAGATCGGTATTCGACGTGCCATGGGGGCGCGGCAGGCCGACATTGTGGTTCAGTTTTTGATTGAAACGGTGCTCCTCTCTGGTGCCGGCGGCATCATAGGCGTGGCTCTGGGGGTCACGATCCCCATTGCTGTTCAATACTTTGCAGGAGTGACCACGGTGGTTAAATTCTGGTCCCCAGCCCTGGCATTCCTGATTTCAGTCATCACAGGTATCGCCTTTGGTATCTATCCTGCGCGCCGAGCAGCACAGATGAATCCGGTCGAAGCGCTTCGCCATACTTGAGTGACTGTCATTCAGGCCCTCATCCAAAAAACAAATGGTGCGCGGTGCAGGGTTCGAACCTGCGACCCTTGCCGTGTGAAGGCAATGCTCTACCACTGAGCTAACCGCGCATAATTTTTGGGGACGCAGAGATAAGCATTTGTCACCTCTTTGCCAGTGCTTTTTTCAACAATGATCAACCTGTGGCTGTAGCAGTCATCCATGACGCCGCAAAAAGTGTTTAGTACTTAGTTTTTAGTGTTCAGTCCTTACAGCCCCAGCAGCTTCGTCAGACTGATAAAGGAAAGTGGACCAGGATTGCATCCTGTTCAGACGCGGTGGGTGAAACGCAAATGCCAGTAGCTTAGGACCGGCACAAAAGATCATCGGACGGAGTGGCTTCTGTTGTGCCGAGGTGCCCGAGGAGACTGCGCTCACAGGTTATAAACCTGTGACACTTTCCTACAGCCCCAGCAGCTTCGTCAGGTTGATAAAGGAAAGTGGAACAGGATTGCATCCTGTTCAGAAGCAGTGGGTGAGACGCAAATGCCTCCGTCGTAGCCGCGCTCGCCAGAGCGTGGTCTTGTTGGATATGGGGTGTTCTCGTCCTCTGGATTTCAGTCTCTTCGCTCGCGCAGTGTTAGTACCAC
>JAPLUM010000070.1 GCA_026397605.1 Verrucomicrobiota bacterium
GCACCTAGCCAACGACCTAGTGAGTGATGCCCGCGGTGCCGAAAAAATGCTATCCGACATGGCCGCCGAGGAACTCCTGGACTTCGTCCGACTCGACGTGAATTCAGCCATCACCTGAAGCCAAAGCCACTTCATAAGGAAAGGCGGCGTCCCCGCCGCGCCTGATGAAGGAGCCAGGCTTCAGGTGACAGGGGGCAGAAATCAGCAACCAGGAGTCAGGTATTACGCATCCATTTTTCGTGCCAGACTACGAAGGAGAAACAAAGCATCCATTCTTCGCCGCAAGGCTTCGAAGGATAAACCAAGAACAAGGAACCAAGAACATAGATCAATCCTTCAGCCAGTTGCAGCCTGATCTGTTTCTACGAACATCAATCCTCGAAGTAATCTGAATCCACTCGCTTCAGGGCGATGGTGCGGATGGTGGAGACGCCGACGTTGTATTCGATCATCAGCTCAGCGAGCCGCTTGCCGCCGATGAGGATGACTTTGTGCTGCACACTTCGGGCATACTCGGTGGCGGTTTTGTGAAAGTCGCTCGTGGTGATGAAGACGCCCTTCGTGGCATGTTTGCCCACCAGGGCTCCGACGAAGTTCTGGATCTGCTCACGGCCCACGGTGTTTTGCCAGCGCTTGGCCTGCACATAGATCACGTCCAAGCCCAGGCGGTCTTCGTTGATGATACCGTCGATGCCTTCGTCGTTCGACTTCTTGGTCACTTGCGCCGCTTCCTCGCGGGAGCCGCCGTAACCCATGGCAAAGAGCAGATCGACCACGAGCTGTTCAAACTTGTAAGGGTCCATCTTCGCCATCAAATCCAGCAGGTCAGAGGCCAGCGTTCGGTTCAGCTTCTGGTGGGCTTCCTCGATCTGGTCGGTCGGTGTCAGCTCGCTCGGCACCGCAGCAGGAGTTGTCACTTCACTGTCGGAGTCGGTGCCCTTCATCACCTTCTCTTGGAAGCTGGCGTAAGTCGCCAGCAGCTTGTTATCGATGCTGGCAGGTTTCCGGGCCAGGAGCTTGCGGCCTTCATCCGTGATGCGGAGGTAGCCCTTCTTCGGCTTCTCCACCAAGCCCGCCTGCTGCATGTACCATCCCACCCAGCCAGTGCGGTTATGGATGTAGGTCTGGATGCCGCTCGGCAGCCTTGCCTGACGCTGCTCTTCGCTGAGTTGGAGCAAGTCAGACACCTGCCGGGTGCATTCCTTCTGGTGCAGTTCACTTGCCGCCGTGCCGAGCACGCGGAGCAGCGGAAGCATGAGGTCTTGGTAGCTGGGGAGGTTCATTTCTATTGGAGTAGGATCAGAGATTTGATTTCATGGACGCGAGTCAGCAAAGACTGCTGCGATTAGCGGCTCAGGCGCGTGGCGAAAGGAGTTTGTTTCGTTAGGCTGATCCTGGGGCGGCTGGGCCGGACAAGTTGCTTGTCGGATTGATAGAAGGCGCGTCGTCTGGGGGAGGCGCTAGGCTGGCTTCCTCCAGTTTGAGGGCGGCCCACGAGCCGAGGCGGGCGAGTGAAATGTAGGGGTCGATCACTGCCAAGCCGTCGGTGCCAGGCAGCCGAACCACGTTTTCATCGTGGAGATCATGGGCGAGCACTCCAGTCATGGGGTGGAGGTAGGCGTAGTAGCCGCCGTCGGCCATGCCGTTGTGCAGCAGTTCCACTGGGGCAAATCCCATGCTGGCCATCAGTGCATGGGTCTCGTCTTTGGAAACCAGCGGGCGGGAGGTATCCACCTCCACATGCGGTTGGGAGACGATTGGAGCCAGTTCTTTGCTCTTGGGATTGAGGGTGAAGCCTTCCAGACGGTAGGCGGTTTCAGGGAAGAGCACGGCATGGAGCCGCATCCGCACCAGGTAGTCCCCCAGCGTGCTCTGATTCACCCCATGGTAGAGACGCTTGAACCAGCGCCCATACTCCTCGTCATGATACACCTGATGCTCAGCGCCTCCGCGTTTGCCCTGGGCCAGCCAGCGCCGAAAAAACTCCGCCTCGTCAATGACGCATCCTGTTTCCTCCACCCACTTCCTCAGTGTGCTGCGTCCCGCGCGGTCCACCACGCTCAGGCGGCTCAGCTCTCGGAGCTGCTGCGGGAGCTGCGGGATTTCAGATAGTCGTATCCCTTGAGCGCCTGCTCGGTAGTGAGCTTCGGCCTGCTCAAAATCGAGGCCGCCGTGGCTCTCCTCGCCGGAGATTTCGGCGGGGTCACAGTGATATTGTATAACGGCTTCGACAGGGTGAAGGGCATAATGATTCGCAGAACGTAGTTCCAGAGCTTGGGAAATCAAGCCTGCGATGCTTGGCGAAGAAGCCGGCGGCTCCTTAGATGGGAAAACGGCATCGGGAAGCGGGTTCATTGGGCCAGGAGTTTGCGGCTTTCTTCGCTAAGGCAGAGGTAGCCTTTCATCGGTCTTCCCGCCCAGCCGGTGCGGTTGTGGATGTAGGTCTGGATGCCGCTCGGTAACCTTGCCTGGCGCTGCTCTTCCCAGGGTGTCCACCAGGGCCATCAACTCGTCCACCTTGGCGACGATGCGGCGTTGTTCGGCGAGGGGTGGGAATGGGATTGGCAGATTGCACATGGTGCCGCGTCCGACGTTCTTCATCGAACTACTGGTTCCTGAAGCGTGCTTGGCGTAATGAGCGCGGGCGAAGGTGGTCGAGTTGGCCAAGTTGATGAACTGCTTCTCCACTTCCTCGGGAAACACGAATCGCACGATTTTATCGCTCATCATCAGATGAGGTGGTGTGGAGGTAACTACAACGCTTCGAGCGACGAGCTCTTCGGTATTGGCTCGAGAGAGCAAAAAATCGCCATCACGGACCTCACACTCGGGGCGAGGAGCCATTCCGACTGGCAGCGCCTTGTTCTCTTCTGGATCGAAAGTGTCCCATGAAACGGCGCTCACTTTCAGCACTCCCCATTCAGTGCCTTTTCGTGGAATGGATTCACACTGCGGACTCCAGCCTGAGTCGCTCGAAAGAGCTAAATTACCCATCTTGATCCACCGCCATTCGTTCGGGATCTCGAAGTGGACATCATCGTCGGGAACGGTTCCAAAATCTTTCTCTCCGGCATTCAGCCTAGCCTGACGAATTCGCTGCAATGCCTCCGATGCGGGTTCGTCATTGGCATCTTGCTTCACGAGCCACCCTTGAACCGCAAAGTTGATGATTGTCCTCCGCATGTCCTCTGGCGAGACGGAGGCGAGGTCGGTGAAGAGGGAGTCGAGGTGGGGCTGGGTGGGGGAGTCGGTGAGGCGGGTGTGGGTGGCGCGGGAGAGGCGGGGGAGGAGGCGGGCGCGTTCCTGCTGCTGCGCCTCCAGCGCATCGCACAAGGCCATCAACTCCTCCACCTTCGCCACGATCCGCTTTTGCTCGGCGAGGGGTGGGAGGGGAAAGGCTTTGTTCCGGAACGCGTCAAAAATCACGCTTTGGACAGTCGTTCCAGTCTTGACCAATTCACTGAGAATGAGCGCCTCGAATCCTCGCAACAACACGATCAAGTACGGAGTAAGTTTGGGCTCGTGCGGCATCAATACTTTCAAGTCCTGATTCACCACACACTCAACCTCGGTAACAGCGACCGGCAAAGTCCTCCGAAGAATGCCGCTGCGTGTCACGAAAACGATAG
>JAPLUM010000667.1 GCA_026397605.1 Verrucomicrobiota bacterium
TGCCACTCGGGCTTTGAACTGGGCATCGTGTCTTTTACGTTTGGCTTTCATTAGGTTTTGGTCTTTTTGGGTGCTCCCCAAGACTGTAACCACTATAATCGCATAACTTCACTACTGGCCCGAATTTCGGGGTCCACCTCAGATTGACAACCAACAACAGAGACAATGACGACGTAAGCGGTGATGATTTTCCAAAGTTTCATGCAAGCAATCGAAGCTAGAAGTGCGCCTATCGTGCATTTCTATGCAGGGTCAATCGTCAAATTGAAGGTCTGATTTTTACGCAGTTGAGTGCGGCTGTGAGAGCTGTAGTCTGGTGACATGGCTTTTACACGTCTCCTTCTTTTTCCATTCATGACCACTCAGCTTATGGCAACAGAGATCGTGGCCCACCGCGGAGCTTCGGCGAGAGCTCCAGAGAATACCGTGGCGGCGTTTCGGCTGGCCTGGGAGCTGGAGACGGATGCTTGTGAACTTGATCTGCATCTGACAAGCGATGGCGAGATCGCAGTGATCCATGATAAGGATACACACCGAACGGCGACCATCCAAAAGATCGTAGCTGAGACGCCGATGGCGGAACTGAAGAAGCTGGATGTGGGCTCATGGAAAGATGGCATCTATGCGGGTGAACCGATCCCAACGTTGCTGGAGGCATTGGCCACTTTGCCTGAGGGAAAGCAGCGGTTCTTCCTGGAGATCAAATGCGGTTCTGAGGTGGTCCCTGTCTTGGCGCAGCAATTGCAAAGCTGGAAACCACGTGCGGCCCAGCTTTGTATCATCGCTTTCAATCGCACCGTTGCTCAGGACGCTAAAAAGGCTCTACCATGGCTGAAGGTGTATCGGTTATCCTCAGAGAAAACGAAGACAAAGCAGCCGGTAGATCTCACCGCTCTGATTGCAGACACAGTGGCGGATGGGCTGGATGGCCTAGACCTAAGTCAGGACTTTCCGCTGGATGCAGAAAGCGTGAAAGCCGTGCGTGCCGCTGGTTTGGAGCTTTATCTCTGGACGGTGAATCGCCCTGAAGTTGCACGCCGATTTTTAGAGCTTGGCGTTGATGGGCTGACGACGGATGACCCAGTCATGCTCAGGCGTGAAGTGGAGAAGTGATTCGGATAAAGGGGCGTCATGAGTGGTTTTTTCACACTTGTGACTGCATGATTTTAGGCGGAGTCGTTTTTTCTGTCCAAGATTCGCGTGTGAGCGACTGTTATCTCTGATTATGCACTCTGTTCCTCATCACGAAATCCTCACTAATCGACGTGACTTTCTGCGCAAAGCAGGGGGTGGTTTTGGTGCACTGGCGGCTTCTTACCTTCTCGGGGAAAGCTCGGCTATGTCGGCTTTGAATGATGTCGGCGGTCAGGCTGGTAATCCGATGGCGGCGAAGTTGGCGCATCGTGTGGGCAAGGCAAAAAGTGTGATTTTCCTCTTTATGGAGGGCGGTCCGAGTCATGTGGACTTGTTTGATCCTAAGCCGCTCCTGCGTCAGCTCGCGGGACAGCCGCTCCCAGCCAGCTTTGGCAGCGTCATCACCGCCATGGGTGAGAGTAGGGCTCCACTGCTGGCGGATAAGCGGGAGTGGAAGCAGCATGGCGAAAGTGGGCTCTGGATCTCTGATTGGCTGCCGCACACAGCGCGCATGGCCGAAGAATTGTGTGTGATTCGTAGTTGCGTCTCTAGCGGGATCAATCATGCAGGGGGTGTCTGTCAGATGAATACAGGCAGCATCTTTGGCGGTCGGCCTTCTCTGGGTGCCTGGGTGAATTATGGGCTCGGCACGCAGAATCAGAATCTGCCAGCCTTTGTGGTGTTAAAAGACAGTGATGCTCAAGTGGTCAATGGCGTGCGGAACTGGGGCAGCGGCTTCATGCCTGCTGTTTATCAGGGCGTGCAGTTCGAGCCTGATGGCAGTCCGATTGCCAATCTGGCCACACCTAAAAATGTCAGCGAGAACCGCCAGCGAGCGAAGTTGAACTTCCTGAACCAGATGAATCAGGACTTTGGCACAGGCCGACAGGATAACACCCAGCTGGATGCACGCATCAAGGCCTATGAACTGGCCTTCCGTATGCAGTCGGAGGCACCTGAGGCTGTGGATCTAGGTAAGGAATCAGAGGCCACCAAGAAACTCTACGGCATGGATGATGAGAGGACAGCCACCTTTGGGCGGAACTGCCTGCTTGCACGCCGTCTCGTCGAGCGCGGTGTCCGCTTTATCCAGCTCTATTCTGGGGCCGGTAGCAAATGGGATGCGCATGATAAGATCGAAGCCAATCACACCAAATACTGCGGTGAGACCGACAAGCCCGTGGCAGGCCTACTGATGGATTTGAAGGCTCGCGGATTGCTCGATGAAACACTGGTCATCTGGGGTGGTGAGTTTGGCCGCACACCCATGAGTGAAAAAGGCGACGGTCGTGACCATAACCCCACTGGTTTCACCATGTGGATGGCGGGCGGTGGTATCAAAGGCGGACAGACCGTCGGCAGCACGGACGATCTGGGCCTGCGCGCTGTGGATGACAAACTCCACGTCCACGACCTACACGCCACCATCCTGCACCTCATGGGTATGGATCACACCAAGCTCGTGTATAAGTACAAAGGTCGCCCTGAACGCATTGATCAGAACGAGGGTAACCCCTATACGAAGATGCGCATGACGTGATGAAGTGAAAACTTCTTCTTGGCATCTGGCCAACTCTGAGTGTATTAGAAACCTGTCAACCCAAGCATCTGGAGAGGTGGTCGAGTGGTTTATGGCTTCAGTCTTGAAAACTGACGTGGTCGAAAGGCCACCGTGGGTTCGAATCCCACCCTCTCCACCATTCTACGCTGACTTTAGAAAGCGAAGAATGCCCTCCGAAGCTCGGAGAGCGAAGGACGGGCTCTTACCTTTTACCGCCCAGCTTCGAATGGCACGCCCCGTGCTGAGTTTGTTTTTTGTGACATGATGTTTTACGTCTATTTGCTTCGAAGCACGGACGATCCCAAAAGAACTTATGTCGGGTTCACTGATGATCTTCGGCAGAGGGTCAAAGATCATAATGAGGGTAAATCCACGCATACGGCGAAATACCGACCTTGGGTTATTGAAACCTATGTGGCTTTTTCAGACCGAAAGCAGGCGCTGGACTTTGAGCGTTACCTTAAAACAGGCTCTGGAATTGCATTCGCGAAAAAACGCCTGCGCGCTAAAGAATGCTAAGAATGTC
>JAPLUM010000692.1 GCA_026397605.1 Verrucomicrobiota bacterium
AGGGAAGTCGAGACCCCGTTGATGTAGAACTCGCGCGTCTGGCGACCCTCAGGTTCCAGGAAAACCTGGGGCCGTTCCTTCTCCGCAAAGCGCACCACCTTGTCCTCGATCGATGGACAATAGCGCGGGCCGACACCCTCAATCCGTCCGCAATACATCGGCGACTTGTCCAGATTAGCCCGGATAATATCGTGCGTTTGGGGGTTCGTGTAGGTGATCCAGCACGGAATTTGTTCCACGTGGAACGTTACAGGCCGCCAAGAGTTCAGGGTGAACTGGGGTGGGCCAGTGTCAGAACTACCATCCTCTGGGTCTTCAGGGACGATGCCAGACAGGTAGGAGAAGGCCGGGGCAGGGGTATCGCCGGGCTGGATCTCGCATTTGGAGAAGTCGATGCTTCGGCTGTTGATGCGGCAGGGGGTGCCTGTTTTGAAGCGTTTGATCTCGAATCCGAGGTGGGCCAAGCTGTCGGAAAGGGTGGAAATGCTGTCGCCCATGCGTCCGCCCGCTTGGTTTTGCAGACCGACATGGAGCAATCCACGCATGAAGGTGCCGGAAGAAATGATGACGGATTTGGCCCGGTAGATCATGCCGAGGCTGGTGCGGATGCCAGTGACGACATCGTTTTCGACCAGGATCTCAGCGGCGTTGCCCTGATGCATGTCGAGGTTGGGTTGATTTTCGATCAACCATTTCATGCGGAACTGGTAAGCTTTCTTGTCGCACTGAGCCCTTGGTGCCTGAACGCTGGGGCCTTTCTTAGCGTTGAGCATGCGGAACTGGATGCCAGTGGCGTCGGTGTTCAGGCCCATCACACCGCCGAGGGCATCGATCTCACGGACCACGTGTCCTTTGGCCAAGCCGCCGATGGCTGGGTTGCAGGACATCTGGGAGATCGTATCGAGATTCTGAGTGAGGATCGCCGTCTGGCAACCGAGCCGAGCCGCCGCCATCGCCGCCTCCACGCCTGCATGGCCAGCGCCGCAGACGATCACATCGTAGTGTTTGGGAAAAGTGTACATGGAAGGATGAAGTCTGAAGAGTGAAGGATGAAAGGGCAGGGGAGGCTAGCACAGAGACGGGGAATGTTCCATGTGGAACAATGAGCGGGCTACACGTCTTCTATGGGAAGATCGCCAAGCACAGACAACAATCCATAGCATAAAAGGAGGATACCGAGTGCAACATTGAAAAACCATCCCAAGATGCAGACTAGGACTGCTAGATCACGAGAACTTCTTGGCGTCGGTTCGATGAATGTTCGATAGATCAGAAGGGTGGCGTAAGTCTGAATTGCGAGTGCGCTAAGACCCAGGAAGACTAAAGCAGCTCCGCGCGAAAGATGGCCAGCCGCTAAACTCGGGAAGACAAAGAAGGCCACAGGCCAGATCATGAAACAATAGAGTGTCCAAGTAATGGCATGGCTAGCAGAGAGAGTCCTTTTCCTTCTATCTTCGTCGAGTTTGGCTAATCGCTTCGTCATTGGAATTGATTTCTAGCTTTCACAAAAAGCCCCGATGGCTTGTGGCGCATCGGGGCGGGGGAGGGGAGTTGAGTCGGATTAGCGGAAGCTCTTCGCGAAGTCGTCTGAGCTGGCTTTGGCGACGACTTTGGTTTTCTCGAAGGTGCTTTTTTCGCCTTTCTCGATGAGGAGGCGCTCGTAATCGGCGCTGCTCATGGGGAGCTCGATGGCTTTGTCCTGCCAGGTGCTAAGGAGAATGGCGTTCGCCAGCTCGACGCTGTAAATGCCCTGCTCGGCGGGGGAGAGGAGCTTTTCACCTTTGAGGATGGCGTTGGTGAAGTTTTGCAGGATCTCCACATGCTGGCCGCCGGTCTCGGCGACGGGGATTTCCATGCTCCAGGATTCAGGCATGGCAAAGGCGGCTTCGGCTTCCATGCAGAACTTGCTCATGGGTTGGCGATTCCGCTGGAAGTGGATTTTGTTGCCGTCGGTGACGGTTAGGCGACCCTGCTCGCCAGTGATTTCGAGCTTGTTGACGCCTGGGGCTTCGCCGGTGCTGGTGACAAAGGTGGCGGTGGTTCCATTATCGTATTGCAGCACGGCGGTCACATCGTCCTCGACTTCGATCTCATGGAAGCGGCCGAACTGGCAGAAACCACGGACTTTTTGCGGCATGCCGAACATCCACTGGAAGAGATCCAGATTGTGTGGGCACTGGTTCATGAGCACGCCGCCGCCCTCGCCTTTCCAAGTGCCGCGCCAGCCGCCGGTGGCGTAGTAGTAGTTGGTGCGGAACCAGTTGGTGACTTCCCAATGAATGCGACGCACGGCACCGAGCTCGCCGCTGTCGATGAGGTCCTTCACTTTTTTGAAGCAGGCATTCGTGCGCATGTTGAACATGGCAGCGAAGATTTTGGTTTTGTCCGTGTGGGCAGCGATGAGGCGCTCGCAGTCGGCTTTGTGGACGGAGATGGGTTTTTCAACCAAGACGTGCAGACCAGCGCCTAGCGCCTCGATGCCGATGGTGGTGTGGCTGAAATGCGGCGTGCAGATGAGGATGGCATCGATGAGGCCCGATTTGATCATGAGACTGACATCGGTGAAAGCCTGCTCGCCATCCTGAAGCGGTGGGATGGTACCATGGCTTTCGCAAAGGCAGGTGACTTTGAGTCCGGGGACCTTGCCGGCGCGAATGTTTCCGAGATGGGCTTTGCCCATGTTGCCGAGTCCAACGATGCCAAGTCTGACGGTTTCCATAGTGTGCGGGTTGAGGGGTTTTGGTTAGGCCATCAGGCTAGCGGAAGGCTTCTGCATGGTCAAGCAGCGTCACGATTTGAAGCTGCTACTTTTGTGATCAATGTGGGCAGAAGAATGGCTTTGGGATGGTTTTTATTCCTTTGCCAATCCCTAGATCTGGTTGGCGGAGGATGATTTTTTTGGCAAGGGAACGGGGGCAAAGGAATGCTTTCAGCCGAGCTCATTCAGGAGGGCCTAGTTTCAGGATTTCTGATTTCAAACTACTGGAAGACTCCAGAGATTGAGGGTATTTCTGCGGCAAGATCGATTTCTTTTTGGCGTTCTTTTGTTCTGATGAACATGTCCAATCGCCGTCGATTCCTCCAGCAAGCTGGCCTTTCTGCTTTCAGCCTTTGTCTTCCGAGGAGCTATGCGGAAGCCACGGCAACTCAACTGGCGCGCAGCACGCCGGAGGCCCAGGGGGTGGCTTCGGCGGGCATCTTGGATTTTTTAAAGGCGATCGAAAAAGAAAAGATGGAGCTGCATAGCTTCATGATGCTGCGTCGCGGTCAGGTGATCGCGGAAGGCTGGTGGCAGCCTTATGGGCCGGAGCTGGTGCACACGATGTACTCGATGAGCAAGAGCTTTACATCCACCGCGATTGGCTTTGCTGTCGGGGAAGGAAAGCTCAGTGTGGAAGACAAAGTCATTTCTTTTTTCCCCGCTGATCTGCCTGAGAAGATCAGCGAGCACCTCGCGGCCATGCGGATCAAAGATCTGCTGACGATGTCCACCGGCAATGAAAAAGAGCCAACTCAAGCAGTGGTCAAAGAAGAGAACTGGGTGCGGGCGTTTCTGGCTCAGAACATCGCACATCAGCCGGGCACGCAGTTCATGTATAACAGTGCGGCCACCTACATGTGCAGCGCCATCGTGCAAAAGGTCACTGGGCAGAGTGTGCTGGATTACTTAACCCCGCGTTTGTTTATGCCGCTCGGGATTCATGGCATGAAATGGGAAACCTGTCCGCGTGGGATCAATACGGGGGGTTGGGGTCTGAGCATCCAGACAGAAGGCATGGCTAAATTTGGTCAGCTGCTGCTGCAAAAGGGTCAGTGGAAAGGGAAGCCGATTCTTTCTCCAGCTTGGATCGAAGAGGCCACGAGCTTTCACATCCAGCAGCCTGGAGGCGACAAACCGGATCGACCCAAAGCAAAGAACGATTGGCTGCAAGGCTACGGCTACCAGTTCTGGCGCTGCCAAGGCACGGCCTTCCGTGGCGATGGCGCCTTTGGGCAATACACCATTGTCTTGCCCGAGCAGGACGCTGTGATTGTGATGACGAGCGAGAACAAAAACATGCAGGGCCAACTGGATCTGGTGTGGAAGCATCTGCTGCCAGCCATGGATGCGAAGGATGAGAGGCCTGCCGATCTTGGCTCGCTAAAGGAACTGAAACGATCCTTTCCCAAAGGAAGCCCGACATCGCCAGAGGCCGAGCGGATCACTGGAAAAACCTTCAAGCTAGAAAAGAACGATCTCGGCCTAACCGATATTGCTTTCACCCAGGAAAAAGGGAAATGGCTTTTCAGCAGTGGCGCTCATCACGTGGCCTGTGGTCTGGATTCCTGGCATCTCGGGCAGGCAGCCTTTCCAGGAACACCACCGCGCCTGATCTCAGGTGGCAAGCCGAAACAGCCCGTGCCTTCCAAGATAGCAGCCTGCGCCACCTGGATCGACGAGACCACTCTGCAAATGACCTGGCGCTATTATGAAACACCGCATAGCGATACCCTGACCTGTCACTTTGAAGGAGATGCCGTGACGATCACCTTTCTGAACAGCATCACCGCCATGAATCCAAAAGCCAAAGACCCGCGTCTGCCGCTCAAGGGAAGCATCGTGTGAGCATTCCATGACTGGCTGGGACAACATGAAACAAGATTTCGCGGTTACCCGACAAAAGAAGCTTCCGAGATCTAAGATAAGACAGATCAAGCATTGACGCCTATGAGTCTGAATGTATAATTACAATAATTACAGTAATTTTACATCATGCTTCGCCTAAAAATCCTTTTGCCACTGATTGCTCTCTTGTCCCTTCCTGCGGAGGCGATTGTGGTGATTGATGACTTCAACGCTTCTTACTCGCTGACCATCCCAGGAACAACACCGGGGGTAACTTCACTCTTTGCAGCAAGTGGTACAGCAGAGGCTATCGGTGGCGAGCGCGACATCTACATTGAACGCACCACTTCAAACAGCGGCGCGGTGTCGATGGATGTTTCTCAATCTCTAGCAAGCCAGCTCAGCTATGCATCAGCACCGTTTACGAGTGGTAATTTACTCTTGGTCTATGATGGCATGGATAATAGCAGTATCCTCAATCCGACCGGACTCGGTGGGATCGACATCACGCAGTCAGGCGTGAACACAGGTATCTTTCTCCGCTCGGCATCAGACTTGGGATCAAGCATCACCTTCTCTATCTATACAGATGCAGATCGCTGGTCGATGTTGACGATGCCTATCGCCGCGAACCCGAGTTTTGCATTCACGGATTACTTCGCGACGTTTACAACATTCACAAACATGGGGTCCATGGGTGGAGCTGATTTCACGAATGTCGGAGCTATCTCCCTTCTCCTCGACGGCAGCACGGCCGGCACAGATGTCAGCATTGAAACCGTCGTGGCCACGGTTCCAGAACCCGGCAGCTGCTTGCTGTTGTTTTCGGCAGGGCTGATGCTGCTGTTTCGTCGGAAATCGGCACAGCGCTAAAAATGGGACCACCTCACTTCTGCTTGGGTTTCACAACCTTCAGTTCACTAAACTCGGCAAAACAAGGACGTGTGGGAGCCCATGAGGAATCATTACCGCCGTGGAAAGATTCGAAATAAAGACCGTCCACGCCAAAGGTCTCGGCACTGCGCCACTCCATGGTTTGTTGATCCACGACGAGGCGCTCCTTCTGATTTGGCAGAGTGATCCAGACTTGTAGGCTGCCATCACGCTTGCCGGGGCTGTTCATCTGCACGGCCAGACGCACTTGAATGGGCTTGCCTATGGGAAAACGAAAGTCTTCCGGGAAGCCAAAGCTTTCGCCGTATTTTTCGGGTTGGTTTTTGTGATACACATAGGCCTCTCCTCGGCCATCCTTTCGCCACATGAGACGGGCAGAGAATCCATTGCTGCCATCGGCTGGGCGTCCACCACTGACGTTCTCGGGGCCACCACAAAAACCAGGCAGCTTTCCGCCTTTAACGAAATCAAAGTCTTGGCTGAACTGCAGCTGATAACTCAGCTCGGCAGATTCATGACTGCCGATCGGCCATCGCCAACCAGCGCCGCCTTTCTCTGGACCGATACCACCCACGGCATAATTGACTCGCAGGCTTTTCACTCCCTGCTTTTCTTTGAGTGCAACGTGACCTTCCTTGATACCGTCTTCAAACTCGCAGCCCGGCCAGTCCTTTTTCCAATCTTCGACGGAATACTTACCGGACTCACCTGTCAGTGCAACCGTGATGGGCAATTCCGCAGCTGGAAGACTGAAGGAGAGCAGTAGGAAAATGAGAGATTTCATGAAGAGGGACAGATTTTGGTTAGCAAACGCAATTTTTCAACGCAGCATCACTACAGCATGACCCCGCGACTTTTCCCATACCTTCTTCCCCTCATTGCAGCTCTTTGTGCGCCAGTGATCACCAGTGCCGCTCCACCAGCACCTCCTGGATTTTTAGCGCTGCGAGATCTCGACTATGCAGGGCAAAACAATCCACGCCAAAAGCTGGATCTATATCTGCCTGAGAAGCCGCCAGAAAAACCACTGCCGCTGATTGTTTACATCCATGGCGGCGGCTGGGAAGGCGGTAGCAAAAACGAGCCAGGCGTGCTGCTGCATTTTATCAAAAAAGGTTATGCCGGAGCGTCCATTGGTTATCGACTCACGGACGAGGCCATCTGGCCTGCGCAGATTCATGATGTGAAAGCGGCTCTGCGCTGGCTAAAAGCTCATGCCAAGGATCACGGCTTTGATGCAGAAAAGATCGGTCTGTTTGGCATCTCCGCTGGTGGGCAGCTTGTCAGCCTGCTGGGCACGAGTGGTGGAGTCAGCGAGCTAGAGGGCAAGGTGGGCGAGCCTGGCGACGCAGCGAAGATCGCTTGTGTGGCCAATTTCTGTGGGCCCGCAAACTTCCTAACCTTTCCAGGCAAAGGCAGCATCATTGATTCTGAAAAGCCCGGCACGGCCGTGACCAAGCTCTTTGGTGGGCCCATGAGTCAGCATTTGGCAGAAGCCAAAGCAGCCTCGCCAATCACTTACATCAGCAAGGATGATCCGCCCTTTCTGCACATTCACGGCACAGCGGATAAGCTGGTGCCGTTGGCCCAGGCAGAGGAGTTTGATGCTGCTTTAGATAAAGCCGGGGTTTCCAGTACCTTGCTCACTGGCGAGGGCGCACCACATGTCTTTTTCTCGCCTGATTTGGTGGAGAAGATGCAGCTGTTTTTTGATCATCATCTGCAAGGCAAGCCTGGTCTGGTGAAGCAGGGTCCAGTGCTGGTCCAATGACAGCGCATGTTCTCATCATCGGCGGCGGACTGGCTGGCACTTCGTTGGCTTGGCGGCTGCATGAGCGCGGTGTTCCCTTCCTGGTAGTGGATCGGGACGAGCCCCTTACATCGTCCAAAGTCGCCGCTGGCCTGATCACGCCCATCACCGGAATGCGACTGGTTTTGAATTGGCGTCTCGACACGCTTTATCCTGAGGCCAGGGCTTTTTATCAGCAGATCGAGAAGAAGCTCGGGCATTCGTTCTATCACGAGACTCCGATCGTTAGCCTCTTGCTGGATGATCAGGCAGTGGCGCAGTGGCAGAAGCGACATCAGCAACCGGAGGTACAGCCGTATCTCGATGCGCAGACTCATGAGCCCTTGGTCAATGCAGACGTCTTTGCCAATCCTCTTGGCGGCTTTCAGCAGCGTGGCGCCTGGCTGGATACCGCTGCTTTTTTGGCCGCAAGTCAGCGCTTTTTTGAGAGCACCGGACGCTGGCAGTGCGCTGAGTTTCCTCTGCCTGAATCCGGCGGCCCGATCCACTGGAATGGCCAGACCTACAAGCACAGCGTTTATTGCATCGGCTGGGAAGCGGCCAAACATCCGTGGTTTGAGTGGCTGCCTTTCCGCAGTGGTCGTGGCACGGTCCTGCAAGTCCAGGCCGATACTGGAGGCGAGACACGCATCATCAATCGCGGTTGCTGGCTGCTGCCCCGTAGCGATGGCACGCTGCGAGTCGGACCGACCTATGAATTCCATTTTGATCATCCGAATCAACCCGCACCAGAGGCTGTGGCAGGATTGGAGACGAAACTACAAGCGCTGCTGAAGCGGCCTTATAAAACCATCGGCTCGCAGACAGGTGTACGACCCATCATCCAGCATCGACAGGCCGTCATCGGCAGGCATCCCGTGCGACCAGACATCGCCTTCATGAACGGTCTCGGCTCCAAAGGCGTGCTGCGTGCCCCATGGCTGTCGCGACAACTGATCGAGCATCTGCTGGATGGGAAACCCATCGAGGCCGAGCTGGACTTAGCGGGGAATTTTTAACCCACCACCAACTCCACAGGGCAATGGTCGGATCCATGAACGTCATCACGAATCGTGCAGCTTTTCAGCGCTGGTCGCAGCGAGGCTGAGGCGAGCCAGTAATCGAGACGCCAACCGATGTTCTTGGCCCGTGCATCCGGTGTGCGTTGGGTCCACCAGGTGTAGTGATGCGGTGTGGGATCCAGCTCGCGAAAGACATCCACGAAACCAGCCTGCAAATGCTCTGTAAAACTCACGCGCTCCTGATCGCTGAAGCCAGGGTTCATGCGGTTGGATTTAGGATTGGCCAGATCGATCTCTTCATGCGCTACATTGAGATCACCGCAAACGAGCACGGGCTTTTTGTGTTCCAGCTTCTTGATGAAGGCGCGGAACGCGGCATCCCACTGCAAGCGATAGGGCAGACGCGCCAACTCACCCTGAGCGTTCGGGGTATAAACGGTGACGACATAAAAGTCCTGAAACTCCGCAGTGATGACGCGGCCTTCATTGTCATGATCCGCATGGTTCATGCCCAGCTCATGCGTGATCCACGGCACGCGACTCAGAATGCAGGTGCCCGAGTAGCCCTTCTTCACGGCACTGTTCCAGACAGCCTGATAACCTGTGAAGAAAGACAGATCCACCTGCTCCTGCATGGCCTTTGTCTCCTGCAGGCAGATCACATCGGCATCACAACTCAGCAGGTATTCGTGCAGACCTTTTTTCAGCGAGGCACGGATGCCATTGACGTTCCAAGTAGAGAGTTTCATGGCCCGCGATCTTCCGCAGGCCCATGAGCACGTCAAACCTCAGTTTCCAAAAGCCCGCGCTCCATCACGGAGGTAGCTTTCTGAAACCTGCACCTGACGCCTTGCGGATTCATTTTCTTCATAACAGGCCATGCCAATGACACCGACGTTCCTTGCGCCTGTTTGCCCAAAAGCAGTAGCGGCCCTTGAATCGGCAACGCGACCGAAAGTTAGCTCACGCAGCTTCCCGCCAGACCTCATGCCACTAATGGTGACCGTGGATTTAGCTGGAATGACATAGCCTCTTTTTCGGCTTGAGGCAGGCTGACCATCCAAGACATCCAGTCCATCAATCGACGTTACAACTTCGATCTGATGCTTCATGAGATTCTCAAGCTGAAGCACATAGCGCTGTCCGGATTGGCCAATCACAAAATGTTTTCCGCCAGCACTGTAGTAGTCAAAAGCAGTCCCATAGCCCCATGACACTTCACGCACACTGACCTTCAGTTTGCCTGGAATGAGCGTAAAATCACCGCCGTGCTTGAAGGCATTCCCTGACATCTCCGCCATCAGACGAGCGCCTTCCTTGTCGTTGTAATGAAAGGTAGCGATTGCATCTGGTTGACTATGTGGCTTGCGGTAGAAATACACACCCGTCGTGGTATCGTGGATTTCATCGCCAAGCTGAGTACCAAGACCAGGCCGTTCATCCAGCAGACGAGATTTACTTGCACGAGCAGTGCTGCCTTCAGCTGTAGGTGGCGCATAAGAGTGCCTGACTGTACTCATGCACTGGCTCAGCACGACGACAGCAAGAACCGCAGCCAAGATGGTTTGAAACTGATGACGATTGAATTTGAAGAGGTGTGTTTTGTCCATGTGCAGATTTTTCTGCACATACTGAATGTTGTCAAACTACAAATGCAGTTTTTTCTGCATTTGATGCTTGCGCCTAGTTTAAATTGCTGAATGTTCAGGCGTGGCACGCACTCAACATGATCCGCTTTCCAAAAAAGAACGCCAGGCGATGGACATCATCTATCGCTTGGGAGAGGTGACTGCGGCTCAAGTTCAGGAAGGCATGGCAGACAAGCCAAACTACTCAGCTGTGCGTGCCTTGCTTGGAGTGCTTGTTGAAAAAGACCACGTCCAAGTCACTAAAGCAGAGGGTGCCCGCCATTACATCTACTCGGCGAAAGAGCCAGCCAAGAAAGCGGGGAAGGGTGCGCTGAAACGGTTGCTGAGCACTTTCTTTGAAGATTCGCCCACAGCCCTGGTGGCCAATCTCCTGGATCCGAGTGAACGAAAG
>JAPLUM010000662.1 GCA_026397605.1 Verrucomicrobiota bacterium
TGTCCTAACCGCAGTGGTTAAATCGATTTAACGCATCTTCTTAACCATGAACCCCAACACTTTTTCAAGACGTGCTTTTTTGCACAGCTCACTGCTAGCCGCTCTTCAGCCTGTCAGTGGAGCATTATCTCAATCTTCCACTTCAGGCTGGATCGATGCGCATGTCCACGTCTGGTCCCCAGATACGAAGAGTTTTCCTTTGGCTGCCGGCTCCACAAAAGCGGAAATGCAGCCGCCAACCTTCACTCCAGAGGAACTCTTTGCTCATAGCAAGCCCGTGGGGGTGGATCGCATCGTTTTGATTCAGATGAGCTTTTACGGTACTGACAATAGCTACATGCTGCACGCGATGGAGAAGCATCCGGGTGTTTTTGGCGGTGTAGCCATCGTGGATGAAGCTCAGCCCGATGTCGTAGCGACCATGAAAGCACTTGCAGTGAGAGGAGTCCGCGGTTTCCGCATCTATGCAAGCAAGGCTAAAGCCGAAGCGTGGAGCACGAGTGATGGCATGAAGGCGATGTGGAGCTACGCGGCGGATGCTGACCTTGCTATGTGCTTATTAGCAGATCCTGAGGCCCTGCCTGCTGTGCTGCGCATGTGTAAAGAGTATCCCAAAACCAAAGTCGTCGTGGACCACTTTGCACGCATCGGTGTGAAGGGTGCCATGCCAGAAGCAGATATCGAAAACCTGTGCCACTTAGCCGACTTCAAGCACACCTATGTGAAGACATCAGCCTTTTATGCTCTGGGTAGCAAGAAACCACCTCATGCGGACCTTGGGCCGATGATACGTCGCATGCGTGACGCTTACGGCGCGCAGCGCCTCATGTGGGGCAGTGATTGCCCTTATCAGGTGGAGGCTGGACACACGTATGCGGACTCCATAGCCTTGGTTCGTGACCACCTGGACTTCCTCACCACTGAGGATAAAGAATGCATGCTGCGTAAAACGGCGGAGAACTTATTCTTTCCCGGTCCACACTAAACGACAGCCAGCAGCAAATGACACCACTCATCACCACGCTCTCAGACTTGGTTCGACTGAATTCAGTGAACCCTGCCTATGATGATGGAGGCAATGAGGCCAACGTTTTGCCACTCCTGCGGAATTTCTTCAGGTGCAGAGGCATTGAGACCTTCGAGCAGGAGGTGTTTCCAGGTCGCTATAATTTCATCGCCCGCCTCCCAGGACAGACTCAACGCCGCCTCGTGCTTGAAGCGCACACGGACACGGTATCGATTAAAAACATGTCCATCGCGCCCTTTGAGCCCACCATCGAAGAGGGGCGACTGCATGGGCGTGGTGCGGTGGATGACAAGGCTGGAGTCGCTGCGATGATGCACGCGCTGGCCTCCATCAAAGCCGATGGCATCACCCCCGTCTGCGAAGTCTGGTTCGCCGCGGTGGTGGACGAGGAGTTCACTTACAAAGGTGTGCTCAAGCTCTGTGAGGGCCTACAGGCAGAGGCAGCGATCGTTGCTGAGCCCACAGAACTACGTGCCGTCATTGCCAGTAAAGGCGTGCTACGACTGCGCATCACTGCACAGGGCAAAGCGGCGCATAGCTCAAAGCCCCACATGGGAGTGAATGCCATTTCGCACATGTCTCGGCTCGTTCTGGCGCTTGAGGAAGAGAACCTTAGGCTCATGGCGCAGACACACCCTCTGCTCGGTTCCCCGACCATCAATGTAGGCGTCATAGCTGGTGGGGTGCAGGTAAACTTTGTTCCAGATGCGTGTTTGATTGAGATAGACCGCCGTCTCTTGCCTGGGGAGAGTGCGGATACAGTCATTGCCCATTTACAGTCGCTGCTGGATGAGTTAAAAACAGCCCATGTTGGCTTTGATGCCTTTATCGAAATGCCACCACTGCTGGTGGACGAAGCGCTTTCCACTCCTGCGGACATCCATTTGGTGAAATGCGCACGAGAGGTTTTGAGCGGTCTTGGTTTAAATCCAGCCCCTTGCGGTGTCCCATTCGGCAGTGATGCTAGCAAGCTGTCCCGTGCTGGCATACCAACCATTATCTTTGGACCTGGAAGTATTGACCAAGCTCATGCCGCTGACGAGTTTGTGGAAGTAGCCCAAGTCGAGCAGGCGGTAGCCTTCTATCGTCAGGTTATTCTTAGTTACGTTTAAAGCCGTTGGCCCATTCTTGCGGGTGCCGCTAGGCCATGATCTCCTTCGCCACACTGCCATAGACATCCGTGAGGCGGAAGTCGCGGCCAGCATAGCGATAGGTGAGTTTTTCGTGATCCAGCCCCATCAAGGCAAGCACGGTGGCGTGCCAGTCATGGATGTGCATTTTGTTTTCCACGGCTTCGTAGCCGTAGTCGTCGGTTTTACCATAATTCATGCCGCCTTTGACGCCGCCGCCAGCCATCCACATGGTGAAGCCTTTATTGTTATGATCGCGTCCATCATCCCCCTGGCTATGCGGCGTGCGGCCAAACTCACCGCCCCAGATGACGAGGGTGTCTTTGAGTAATCCGCGAGCTTTGAGGTCAGCGAGCAGACCGGCGACAGGTTTGTCGATGGCGTTGGTGTTGCGCTCCAGGGTGGCTTTGAGATTGAAGTGCTGATCCCAGTTACCATGAGTGATCTCGATAAAGCGCACGCCGGCTTCCACAAGTTTACGAGCCATCAGGCATTGTTTTCCAAAGGTATCGGTCTCTGCGTCATCGATGCCGTAGAGAGCCTTAGTGGCGGTGGATTCTTTCGTGAGATCCAGGACTTTGGGCACTTCGGCCTGCATTCTAAAGGCTAGCTCGTAGGACTCGATCACGCCTTCGACCTCGGCGCTGACGCCACCGTCCTGCACCATGCGTGATTTGTTCAGCGACTGGACGAGGTCTAACTGAGTCCTCTGGGCTTCCGTGGTAAATCGGGGGTTTTTGATGTTGGCAATGCTGGCCTGCTCCGTCCCGCCACCGTTGCGTCTGGCGAAGCCTCCTCCGCCGGGCAGAGCGTTACCGCCGATTTTGGTGCCCTGATAAATAGCGGGTAAAAAGGCGCTGCCATAACTACGAGTGGCATTTGCTGGAGGATTGATGGTGATGAAACCCGGCAGGTTTTCATTGGTGGTGCCCAGCCCGTAGAGTGCCCATGACCCGAGGCTTGGCCGAACAAACTGCGTAGTCCCCGTGTGGAGCTGAGTAAAGGCCTGCGGGTGGGCGGGCAGGTCGGTGGACATAGAGTTGATCACGCAAAGGTCATCCGCATGCTTGGCCAGATTTGGCAGAAGCTCAGAGATCCAAAGACCGCTTTTCCCATGCTGGCTAAATTTCCACGGTGACTTCATCAGCTTGGCCTGTCCGTAGCGTCCGGCGACAGAAGGCGCATTCTTGCCGCTGTCCGCGATGAGCTTAGGTTTGTAGTCCAGGAGATCCACGTGGGAGGGTGCACCCTGCATGCAGAGGAAGATGACATGCTTCGCGCGGGCAGGAAAATGCGGCTGCTTCACGGCTAGCGGGGCACTGGCTTGCAGGCTGTTTTGCTGGGCTAAGGCAGTAAAGGCAAGGTAGCCAAAGCCACTGCTGCTGGTCTTTAAAAAGTCACGGCGATTGTACGAAGGCGAATTCATGAGCGGAGATAGATTCGCGTCTTGAAACTCACGCCAGGGAAACTAGTTGCGCCGACTGTCGATTGAATCCGCCGTTGCAGCCAGCCGCTTTCTCGCTAGCCAGATAAGTCAGATGATCCAATCCTTTGAAATTCTCGGTAAATTTGACCACGAAAGCGACTGCCAAAAGCTGCTCTATGCGCCGCTGAACCAGAAGCTCACCTTCCGCGAGACGAACCTCTATAAGGTCGAATACGAGGGTGATGCGGCTGCCATGGAGGCCTTTGTCCGCCAGGTTCTCCTGGACCCGATCAGTCAGGAACTGCGTGAAGGCGGGGCCTCCTCGTTTGAAAAATCCAGCTTTGTCCTCGAATATGGGATGAAGGGTGGTGCCCTGGATTTAGAAAAAGAGACCATTCTGGGTTACTTCCGCTCTCTCCAAAATCCTGGCTTTTCCCTGACGAAATTGACCTTACGCAAGCGGGTTTATGTCTTTGGAAATGAAGCCAATGAAGCGCCTTTCGTGCGGGATATCTGCAATCCAGCCATCCACACCTGGGAAGTGCGCCGCGCGGCTTAGCCGTAGCCTGGGCTTTCTAGGCTGGGTTTCCGAGAAAAGGTCAGCCGCCCCCTGCGACCCAGTCCCAGACAGCCCACCGCCAAGCTTGTGAAATTTTTCACAAAATCGGGTTGCTGCTATCCATCCGGCTCCGATACTCGTTACAACTCTGTCCTTTCGCCCCTCATGCCTGCACCTGAAGCCGCCCCCGCTCCCGCCTCACCACCTCCTACCTCGGACATGGTCAATGTTCAGATTGATGGAGTCTGGCTGAAATTCCCCAAAGGCACCCGCATGATCGAGGCCTGCAAAGAGGCCAAGAAGGACGTTCCGCACTATTGCTACCATCCCAAGCTCTCCAGTCCAGGAAACTGCCGCATGTGCCTGGTCGAGATGGGCATGCCGCCACGTCCAGCCCCAGGCACTGAGCCGGAAAAAGACGAACATGGCATGCCAAAAATCGGCTGGATGCCGCGTGCCGTCATTGCCTGTGCCAATACCGTGGCAGAGGGCATGGGCATCCGCACAGATTCCCTGCTCACCCAAGAATGCCGCAAAGGCGTCATGGAATTTTTGCTCATCAATCATCCGGTGGATTGCCCCGTGTGCGATCAAGCG
>JAPLUM010000111.1 GCA_026397605.1 Verrucomicrobiota bacterium
ACATTGGCCCATTGATTGATCAGCAGGGGCAGATCGCGGTAGCTCTGTACCCAGCGGGCAAAGGCCGCACCGATGATGGTCTCAGAAGTCGGGCGGATCACGAAGGGTTCTTCGAGTTTTCCTGTTGGGATCATTTTCACCGTGCCATCAGCCTGTTTCTGCGCTTCTAGGCGGTGGTGCGTGACGACGGCACATTCTGTGGCGAAACCTTCGGCATGTTGGGCTTCTTTTTCCAGGTAGCTCAGTGGGATCAGCAGGGGGAAGTAGGCGTTTACGTGGCCCGTTTCCTTGAATTTGATGTCCAGTTGTTTCTGGATGTTTTCCCACAGGCCGTAGCCCCAGGGTTTAATGACCATGCATCCGCGAACCTCTGAGTTTTCTGCGAGGTCGGCGGCGCGGACGACTTGTTGATACCATTCAGGAAAGTCTTTTTCGCGGGTAGGGGAGATGGCTGTAGCTTGGCTCATGGGCTGTCATAGTAGGGACATTCGGCAAGTGGTCAAATGCTGGGGCATCTGACTGCACAAGAGATGTTCCTGACTGGTTGAGGATTACTGAAGCTCTTTGAGGTAGCTCAACAGATCCGAGGGTGTCTTTCGTCGGTAGAGTCAGGGATTGACCTGTGGCTAGCTTCAGGGTGATTTCATCTTTGGATTGTTTGAGCATGAACCCCAGTTGCTGCGTGCCATCTTTCAATGTGGCGGTGTAGGCGGCGTAGCCTGGAGCGATGGTTTTGGATGGATGCAGGATGCTTTCCAGAAGTTGTTCCTTGTTCAACCATGTGCCGACCTGAGAAAGGTCAGGACCAAAGTCCCGCCCAGTGCCTTTGACGATGTGGCAGGCTAGACAGGCTGCTGCGCGGCCTGTGGGAGAAAGGATTTCAGCACCGCGTTTGGCATCGCCTGTCAGACTCAAAAGCTGGGGTAGATCTGGGGTGAGTCCGATGGTTTTCCGCCGTTGTTCCGCAGGCAGGAAGCGCTCAAAGAGGGGCGCGAGATTGGGGTCGCTGGTGGTCATACTCTTTACCAGCAGGTCGTGCTGTTTTTGGGTGTGCCTGGGTTGCTGAGACAGCAGTGTTAGGGCTTTGGGCACGCTATTGATCGGCGCTTCAGCATTGATTGTGGCAGCTGTGATTTCAGCGGGCAGGGGATGCTTCTCAGTCAAGGCTGGCTGACGTTTTCCGAGATCTTCAATCCAAGCCCACAGAAGCTCAAAGGCATGTTGATCGACTTCTTGGGAACCGATGATCGGCATTCGTCCTGAACCTGTCCGTCCAATACGAGCTAGCAGGGCGCTGTGGGCAGGAACGCCGGGAGCAATCAGGCGGGCGTCCGAGATGCCCATGTCACCACGCAGAGGCTTTTCACCGATGAGTTCGGTTTCTAAAAGTGGCAGGTCAATATTCACCTTCAGAGCCACGGAACCGCCGCCATTCTTGCGATGGCAATGTGCGCAGTTCGCGTGCAACCAAGAGCGGGCGCGGGCTTCGAGATCAGCTTTGTCATCATGGCTGCAGACGAGGCGTGCGCTACTAGTTTCAAAGAAGCTGGCGTTTACCAATCCCAATTGAATGGCTGTTTCGCGGGCTGATTGACCGTTGATGGTGGTCAGTTGCTGAGGCTGGAATCCAAGCGCAAAACCTGTCCACGGGGTATGGCAGCGGATGCATTCTGCGCGGGCATGGAAACGATGCTGGACGGGATCCGCATCTTTGAGGGGAATGGCGGCATCCTCACCATTGGCGTTGATTAACTCGGCGTCTGTCTGTGCCTCGTTCCAGCGGTAACTGTAACCGGTCCAGGTTTCTCCATCGTTGTGTAGAATTTGGGTCTCGACCAAGCGAGATGGGCTATCGGGTGTGCTGAGTGTTTTGACCAAGACAGCATCTTTGGGCCAGGTCACTTTTTCACCATTTCGGCTGCCGTCTTTTTTTCTTAGGATGATGGCCTCTACCGTGGTGTCGCCAGGCAGAGCAATGAAGCGTCTGCCTTTGAGTCGATCCTGCCACATGGGCTCAGCCACGTTGAATTCATAGACGCCTTCTGCTGGCGTCTGCTTGGCTGTGTTTTGGAAAAGTCCTGTCTCACTGAGTTTGCGTGGGAAAAGGGCTGTATTTCCTGTCGCCGGATTGCGCGTCAGGCGGTGAAAGCTGCTTGGCTTTCCCCAATGCGCATAGATGATCTCACCATCGGCTAGCTGTCCAAAAGTGACGATTTTATGCGGGGTATCGGCGATCTCGTCGTGGCGTGTGATCTTGCTGCCATCATGCCAGAGAGCCCAGATTTTACCGGTCTCGTAGTCGCCATACACATAGGCTCCATCCAGCTCGGGAAAAGCCTTGCCATGATAGACATAGCCGCCCGTGATGCTGGCTGCTTCCGTATGTGGATGGGCGATCACTGGGGGCTTGATTGGCGCCAGAGGACTGAGCAAGTGCGGCTTCACAGACTGCGTGGCCTCTGTGACGCTCCAGCCGTGATTGGTGCCGCGTCCGACGAGGTGGATCATCTCCCACAACTCCCAGCCCACATCACCGCACCAGAGACGACCTTTTTGATCAAAGCAGATCTTCCATGGATTGCGAAAACCAAAGGCCCAGATTTCTGGTCTCGTGTTGGGTTTACCGATGAAAGGATTGTCTGCTGGGACAGCGTAATTTTTTCCTTCGTCTTTTTTGTCCACATCAATGCGCAGGATGGATGAGAGGAAGTCGCTGTTATCTTGCCCAGTATTACGAGGGTCCGGTGGCGAGGGCACCTCGGCATCACCCGCTGAGATGTAGAGGAAACCATCTGGGCCGAATTGAAGATGTGCGCCATTGTGACCTCCAGACAGCCAAGTAAGCAGGCCTTCTTCGCTCTCAGGGTCGATGATCAGCGGGCTGAGCGAGCTGAGTTTGAATCTTGCCAGCTTGGTGCCGTCCTCGACTCCTGGTCCGAGTGTGTAAGTGATAAACACCTCCCGATTCTGCCGCCACTTTGGATGGAAAGCGATGCCGTAGGCATGGTCGAGCTGCGGATGTTTAGCTTTCAGGTCAATCAAAAGCTCCTTTTCTGTGGCTTTCAGATTTGTCGGCAGGCCCCAGATCTTTCCTGCATTTTCGATCACGATGATCTTCTCCGGTAGGCCCAGGATTTCCAGGGCTTCCGTGAAGCTATGTTGCTTCAGAATTTCCTCAGCCACAAAGGGCTTGGCAGGCTCGGGAGAACCCTGAATGCGTGAGGTCGTCCACGGCACACGCGCCTGAGCCGCACTGACAAAGAAGAGAGAAATGAGGAGCCGGAAAATCATGAACTCCTGTTTTATCATACAGTTCCACGCGAGTCCCGTGCAAAACGTGAAGGATGTCTAAATGGGCGACGTACTCTGCCTCAATGCCTTCCGTTCTCGCCCTCTTTGCTCACCCCGATGATATCGAATTTGTTGCCGCTGGCACCCTGCTCCAGTTGCAAAAGCGCGGATGGGAAGTCCACTACATGAACCTTTGCTCTGGCAACGGCGGCTCAGTGCAGATGGATGGCCCCACGACTGCACGGACCCGTTTGGCCGAGGCGGAAGCAGCTGCCAGCATCCTCGGAGCCACCTTTTACCCGCCGATCTGTGATGATCTGGAGCTGACCTACAGCGTCCCCTTGCTGAGAAAGGTGGCATCTGTCGTGCGCGCAGCTCAGGCTAGCATCGTGCTCACTCATTCACCCTCAGATTACATGGAAGACCACCAAAATGCCTGCCGACTCGCAGCAACCGCTGCCTTTGCCCATGGCATCCCGAATTTTGTCTGTGATCCCCAGCGTGAAGCCTATTTCCATGACGTGACCGTTTATCACGCCATGCCACATGGCCTGTGTGATCCCTTGCGGAAGCGCATCCATGCTGGTTCCTATGTGGATACGACGAGCGTGCACGAGCTAAAGCGTGCCGCTCTTGCCGCGCATGTCAGTCAGAAACACTGGCTAGATGTCAGCCAGGGCAT
>JAPLUM010000368.1 GCA_026397605.1 Verrucomicrobiota bacterium
TTTTAGAATGCACCTTCCAACACGCTAAGTTCGCACGTTCCAAATAGTAAGTGCCAAAGAAATAAAACTGACGTTGGAGAACAAAATTAAGATCACACTCCATTAAAAAACCACCAGCATTCAGGCGTGCGGTGCGTTTTTTGCTACCAGACCCGACTGCCGACTCCCAATACTTCTCAACAAGGTGATACTTGCCTTTTTGGATCGGAAAGTAGCGGCTGTATAGTTTAAGTAATGTTTCAGTTAGCATGAGATTGAAATAAAAAAGTGCCCAAAATTAGAAAGAACAAAGTCGCTGATCACCAGGACTTCACCCAGGCCATCGCATCACGCATGCGCTCCAGGTAAGAGTAGCGACCATCTACACAACGCTGCCTACCAGCAGCGGCGATTTGCGCTCGAGCCTCTTCGTGGGTTGTGTAGAATTTTACTTTATCTACCAATTCCTCAGGGCTGTCGAAGTACTCGGCTTCGCGTCCTTCGGCAAAGAACTCTTGGCATTCCTGGGTCCGATCTGAAAGCAGCATGCTGCCACAGGCTGGGATTTCAAAGGTCCGTGTGGTGTGCTGATCTGGGCAAACTTTACGGAGAAAACCCAAACCAATTCTCGCGCCAGACAGAGCTCGCGCATAATCATCGCCATAGACTTCTCCGCCCAAGTAAGCATCTGCCACGACCGTATTGCGCCGAAACTTGAAATGATCTTTCCCTGCTAATTGATTCAAGATGATGTGTCGTCGAAGCGTCCACTTACCATCACTCAAAAAGTCCCAATAGCCGCCACGCACTTTGAGATCGACTCCAGAAGCAGCGACTGCACTCAGCAGCGTCTCCCGTCTTGGCTCCCAGCCTCCCAAAAAACCAACGGCACAGTTCCACTGAGGATCGCTTGATGGCATGGGCCGATGCGTTTCATCACAATAGCCGAGGGGCATGTAGAAAACAGGTTTCCCAAGACTCTCGTAGTTGGCGACCTCATAAACTTTGCAGTACACAAGCGCATCGAAACAACTCATGGCTTCATTCATCAGTCTCGTCTGTTTCCAATCTAAAAAGAAGTAGGGATCTGGAGTGAAATGAAGACAGCGCGCACCGAGCTTTTTGATGGCTTCCAAAGTTTCTGCACGCAGAAACTCCTGCTTATCTGCCCAAACAATATCTGGGCGGAATTCACGCGCTGCGGCCAACACCGCTTCATTGATTTCATCGACAACGGACCCTCGGCTCAGACGCCGTTGCACTTGCCTTTGCAGCCATCCAGCCTGACGCCACGGGGCCACTGTATTCACACCCCGAGCCTCATAACCCAGTCGTTCCAAAGCACGCAAACGCATCCCAGAAGTCTGACCAGGAGAAATATCGCCGAGGTAGAGGATTTTCATGATAGGCTCGTAATGACTGACTTGATTTGATCCGCCAAACAAGATTCAAATTGCTGCCTTGAATAGCCGCTGCGCGCTTTCTCCCACGCAGCCGTCCTCATCGGCAGATAGACCTCATTATTCAAAAGGTTCTCCATGGCTTTGCTGATTTGAGCAACATCACTTGGGTCATCGACCAACAGACCATTCACACCGTCTTCCACAAGTTCAGGGATCGCGAAGCGACGAGAAGAAATAACGGGCATACCAAAGTAACCAGCCTCGACAAGCATGAGAGGAAGAATGTCACTGCGCGTGGGATGCACCACACCCCGTGCTTGAGCGAATAATTGCCGGAATCTTGCAGCTTCTACCGGCACTTCTTTTCTGAGAAATCCCATGAGGATCACACCGGACTCCTGGCAATTTGAAGGACCATCTCCAATGATCGTCAATGTTGCCTCTAGGTGTGTCACTCGGAGTTGGCGAAAGGCTTCCAAAACAACGCGCCCACCTTTGGCTTGAAAGTTTGTCGATACGAACAAGAACGAATAACTACCTTGATAAGCATCCAAGTCGGGGGGATCGACCTCTCCAAATAGACCGACGACTGCGACCTTTGACTCCGAAAGCCCATAAGTCTGACAAGCACTAGCTGCCCCCCAATGACTGGTGAAAAGCACACGCTCAGCTTTACCCAGCCATCGTGCTTCAGCTTCCTCAATCCGGCTTATGTCATCAGCCTTAAAGTCTGCGGGATCATGATAAATCCGCAGGTAATCATGAAAGGTGCAATCACTCCAGGTGATGTAGGGCCGCGGCGACGAGGTTAGCACCCAGGGAGTGAACCCGTGATAAAAATCTAACGAAGCTGAAGGTGAGCACTTTGAGTGAACCTCCTGTTGAATACTCAACAAACGGTCCTGCGAAAAGAAGAAAAACTCACCCGGCCTGCCAAAGGTACGCAGTGCTTTCGATATCACCTTTCGGTAAGTGCTGACACCCGGATTGATCGGCCCGACATAGTGAACGTGCCCACACTTCTTCACCGCTTCAAGAGCAGCCACATTCATCGCTGAAAAGCCACCCGAACGCAGATCTTGCGGCAGATTCGAAATGAAGTTGATCATGCGAATGAACGACCGCTGTAAAGCTTGAACATCGCCTCTGCGGAGTGATTCAAAGCAAAAGGAGAATTTTTAACAGCTTCATTTCCCCCACTTGCATCTCTAGGCAATTGAAGCAGGCGTATCAATTCTGTGGCCCATAACTTAGCGTCACCATTAAGCGGTAAAAAAGTCACCAACTCAGGAGAGACGACGCATTCCTTTGGCACGGCATCCGAAGCCAAAACTGGAAGTCCAGCAGCCTGAGCTTCCACGGCTACCATTCCGAGTCCCTCCCCCCGAGATGGGAAAAGCAAAGCATCACAGCCGAGCATCAGACGATCAATGTCATGTCGAATACCAATAAACTGAATTCGGTTCGTCAATCCAGCTGACTGGATACGATCTTCAAGAATGGAGGTAGCCCCGTTGGGTTGACCGGCTAAAAGCATGCAAACACTCGGATCATGCTGAGCTACTGCAATCCCAACATCAACAGCAAAGGCTGAGTTCTTGTGATTTTGCGGATGATTTGGATCAGCCGATTGATCAATCCTACCCGCAAAGAGAATCACTTTAGCGTCAGGAGACCAGCCAAACTCTGAACGCACCGAGGCACTAGCACTTGGCTGATCACCGGCAAAGCGAGCAGGGTCAAACCCGCAGTGAAGCGCAGCGCTGGGAATGTGCTTAAAGGCAGGCGCATCCAGCCCGTATTCTGAAATCATCTGCTGTGAGGTGCCTGCGATGTGAGTCGCAAATCGAGACACAAAAAACTTCCCAAGCCTTGCAGTTAGCCTGCGAGAGGCACTCACACCATAGTTGTGATGAATCTGGTAGGAGGGATTGTGAACATGCGTCACCCGAACTGGCGGCAGGACACCCGCACCGAGGAGGAAATGCCAACCACTCGCATAATCCTGATGATCATGCACAGCCATGTAGTCGCCATTTTTCAGGATTTGACGAAACTCACGTCTGAACTGTAGCAGCGACCTCTTCCCATATTTGACATAATGAAGATTTGCCCCCAAAACCGCCGCCTCATCATCAAAGATGCCTTTATTGCCACTTGTCAGCAAAAAGTCCATCTGACCACGACCACTTTTCGTCCAAAGCCGCAACACCTCCATGAGCCATGTCTCAGCCCCGCCCATGCCTAAACAATCAACGATTTGAAGAACCTTCATAACACCTAATACCTTAACTCTACTTTCCAAACCGAGCCGAGATCGAGCGTAGCAATGACATGGGAATTGCTTTCAAAAGCTTAAAGCTCCCAAAGCGGGTAAAATCCAGCGCCTCATGCATCTTAGATTCCCAGAGCTGAGGATGAATTTTTCTCAACGCTGAAGAAGCGGGTGACGGCTGCCCCAAGATGGATGCGAGTCCTGGAGCACGTGAAGCCTTCACATAAACGAGGATATTCTGAGCGTAATGCGGCTCTACACCAGGCAGATCCCAGATTAGTGGGCGGACAATGTCATATGCCTGAAAGCCACGAGCTTCAAACAACTGCGCCCAATAGTCCGGCCACTGCTCATTAATATGATAGGAACCGCCTTGGAACGGAATTGCCGCAGAAAAAACTACAATATCACTCGCCTCAGTAATGGCCTTCACAAACCCAGCAGCCGAAGCCGAAGGAAGATGCTCTCCAACTTCAAGCGAGAGAGCCAAATCATAGGTTCCTGCGGGAAGCGTACACTTCTCTAAATTGCAGCTTGTAAATTCTTCCGGCGCAATTTTCAGCTGAGCAGTCGTCACCCAATCACCGTCCAGTCCTTGAACCTTTGTCACGCCGTTCTTCTTGAAAGCCGCAAGCCAAACACCAATACCACTGCCAAAATCAACCACACTCTTGGGCTGAAATAATTTGATGAGTAGTGGCACCACCGCATCGGCAGAATCCCCGACACTTTTGATCTTCTCTTCATAAAAATTGGGGTCGTAGATTTTTTCGCTCATGACTTCGGTTTTAACTTTCGTGGGATTGATTCAATGAACCTCCTCGATTCCGAGGAAGCATTTTTCAGTCTGGCTCATTCCTAGCAAATTCAGAGAATCGAAACTGCCCTTGCAGCAGCGGCTTCAATTCAAGGGCAACGAACAAGAGAATCATGGGAGACAAGAGATTCACAAATCGCCCCAGATTAACACTTGTCGGATGTAATCCCCCACATCGATTTGAGGATGCAAAATTCGATCTAGAAAACTGCTCACCTCCATTTGTTCCGAGTGTTTCGAGGTGAAGAAAATCGTCTTCCGTAAAACCACGTAACTGATGCCACCGAGGATGGATGCGACAAAGGCACCCAGGGCATATTTTGGTGAGGTCTTCTTCAGCACACCATCAAACAACGCAATCAGGGCGATGTAAGCAAAAATGATTTCTCTTTGGACCACCGCCATAGCCAGCAGCGGAAGAATCCACCAACTCCTCAAAAAATAGGCCTCAAAAATCAAAGCACAGAGCAAGTAAGCAAAGGCATCGGTTAATGGATTGATCGAGTAAAACAAGGTGCCAAATCCGAGCAGATAAGCAGCTCCGAACAACAGGGCATAAGCTCGATTTTGAAGCTGCCTCCAGATCATGCGAGTGACCACCCAAGCCGTCAGAACGGTGCAGCCGTAATTAAAAAAGATGGCGCTGAAGAAGACTCTTTGGGAGATCAGCGGATTCTGAAAACTGATGGTGGTGTCGTAATACAGCCCTGTCTGATGAAGCCAATAAACAAGGTAGGGACTGATCAGCCGAGTATTGAAAGGAGACACCACCCCATTGAAGTCCCAAGACTTGTACAAACCGTAATACGAATAGAAGTCCGAGTTTCCCAAGTCCGGCGTGCCAAACTTATAAGCGTAATAGAACAGCGGATAGCTGAACAGAACCAACAGGAACAGTTCGATTAGACCAAAGGATTTACGCATGTTCTGAAAAGCTGAAATTCTAAAGTAATGAATGGCGATTGTTCTGGGTTCTGAAATTTCAGCTTTTCAGCTTTTCAGCGTTTCCCTTTAGTTTCAGTAGCCAAACACGATAAATGGCTTCCAGGACGATGCGGGTGGACATCTTGCTTTGACCGGCTCGACGGTCTTCAAAAAGGATTGGCACTTCGGTGCTTTTGAAGCCCCGCTTCAGGGCTCGGTATTTCAGCTCGATCTGAAAGCTATAGCCATTGGATCTCACGGTCGGAAGGTCGATAGAATTCAACACTCGGCTTGTCCAAGCATTGAAGCCCCCCGTGAAGTCAGAGACAGGAAAACCTAGTATCATCTGGGCATATTGGGTGCCTGCTCGGCTGATGATTTTGCGCCCCAGACCCCAATTAAGAGTTTGCCCTCCTGGAATCCAGCGTGAACCCATCACAAAGTCAGCTGCTGGGATTGTTTCTAAAATCTTCACCAAGTCTTCAGGTCGGTGCGAGAAATCTGCATCCATTTCAACGAGCACCTCATAGCCCTGATTCAATCCCCATTGAAAGGCTGCTAAATAGGCCGGCCCCAATCCTTGCTTCTCGCGTCTGACTAGAAGATGCAGCCGAGATTCAGCCGCCATGAACTCTTCAACCAACTTAGCCGTTTGATCTGGGGAGTTATCATCACAGACCAGAACATGAACGTCAGGGCCAGTCACTGACAGAACCGCCTTCACAATAGGCAGGATGTTTTCCCGCTCATTGTAAGTCGGAATGATAACCAGCACTTTCATTTCAACGAGGATGAACTTCAACTTCGTTGTAAAGCTTGAGCAGGTCCGTCAGTGCAAAGTCCAAATCAAAGGGTGATTGGGCAAGTTGCGCAGCGGCTATCTGTGGAGTCGGCGGAATTTGATCAAGCAACTTCAGAGCCTCCTCTGCCCACTTTTCAGCCCCCTCAGCAAGACCAAGTCGAGCCCATACTGAGCCAGGCAAAAGTGGATCATCGGCTATACCGCGAGACAAGAGCAGACGCAGGCCTGCTAGCTGAGCTTCAATGACTGCAATCCCAAGACCTTCCATGGGTGCCTCTGGACGCGGCAGGATAAACCAGTCACAGCAGCTCATGACTTCAGGCACGTCTGAACGCCAGCCCAGGAATCGGCAAGAGTCCCCTACCCCGAGTTCATGAGCCCTAGTGATGACAGCCTGCTCCATGGAGCCTGAACCCACGAACACAGCCACAGCGCGCGGATTGCGACGGCGCATTTCCGCAAACACCTCGAGAGCAAAGAGTGGATTTTTTTCCGGAACCATGCGCCCTGCAAAAAGAAGAATCAACGCATCCTCAGGCAGTCCCAATTCCTGACGAAAGCCAAAACGGTCCGTGCGAGCGGATAAAAAAGGCGCTGGATTGATCCCGTAGTAATGAACAAGATCTCTTCCTGCGCGCCTCCGTTGCCCACCCAAAAAGGTATCCAGCGTATGATTGGAAATACCCACAATCTTATCGGCAAGCCTGAGGCAGGTTTGGCGCAGCAGAGGTCGCAACACGGCCTGCTTCAAAGGGTGTGGCGTCAAAACGGACTCATCGGCATTGTGAACATGAACCAGCCGCTTTTTGAGAGGTATGCCGACAGCAGCAGCAAGATACAAGCCGGATACGAGATCGTGGTGACCATGGAGAACGTCATATTTACCAACCTTCAACTCAGTCCGAAGAGCCCGAATGAAATCAGTCTTCTGACCAATGGCGAATGGGCTGTAGATAATCGTGGCACCGAGTTTACGAACCACTTCATCCATTTGCCCTTTCTGCCCCAGGGCGCAGTAGAAAGTCCAATCCAGCTTTACTCCCCGTTTACAAGCATGTCGCAACATGCGCACGAGCCAATTTTCGACCGCTCCTCGATCAATGTTTTCGACGATGTGGAAGACTTTCAAAATAGCCGATTGGAGGCGCTTGCGACATTCTATTCGTTGTAAAATAGAGAGCTATGCTCGCTCAATAATCACCGTTCCGTATTCACCAGGAGATTGCACTGCTCCTCGACCATCCAGCCATTTCATCGTTCTTCCAGACTGAACAATGATGGTTTCTAAATCTTGAAATGTCACACCAAACTCATCCCAAGCAAAAGGGTGGAGTTCGCAAACGATCTTGGCGTTTGAAGCTAGAATCTTCGGCATTCCGCGCAAGACGTGGATCTCAGCACCTTCAGTATCGATCTTTACAAAAGCAGGCACGTCTGACCGCTCTTTTGCCCACCAATCATCGAGACGAAACGTGCTAACAGAAATTTCTTTCGTGGCTCTGTCTTGCGGGAGCGCAGACTTTGCTAGAGACGATTGAGAATTTCCACCTTGGGTGAAGAACGTGGCTGTTCCATTTGTGTCACTGCAAGCCGCATGCACCAATTGCGGAGACTTGAGCATCGGGTTCAATGCGATGTTTTGTTTCAAACGAGTCAGCGCATCGGGATCAGGTTCGAAGCAGATTACCTGCCCGCTTGATCCACAACAAGCCGACATGAGCACTCCATACTGACCGACATGAGCACCAATATCGACAGATGTGTCACCTTCCTTGAGACTGCTCAAAACGAGATCGACCTGAAGAGCATCATTACGCACATTGGCGTTCGTTGAATCTCGGTATTTGGTACGCACTGGCCGCGAACCTGGGGTGAAACGAAGCGTCTTCCCCCCGAAAGAATAAGGCTCGCCAGATCTCGAATAGAGAATCGTTTTTAATATTAAAACCAGTTTGTGAATTAGGGCAGACATAGAAATGAGTTAGTCATTAGTATTTGAGCTTGATTGATTGCGCAAAACTTCAACAGCTCGGTCAAAGCCGCGTATGGCAGCAGATTGGATTGAACGATAGGGCTGGGCTGTCATCTGTAACCGAATCCAATCCAGCAGACGCCTGCCGCGAGAGCGCGCCACAACAGGCAGTCCGCGAGCATGATCAAGTAAGGCAGAGGAAAAGTGAATCCCCTCCGCTAGGCGGGTCAGGTAATCAGCCGTCAAACGCACCGGAGGAATCAGATGCTGAAGTTTGAGAGAGGTCATGATGCCAACGCCCAATCCGAGGTCACAGGCGCAGGCGGCTAGATCATTGTCGCCACCCGAGACGAGCGAATCACCTGTTCGATCAAACTGAAACCCACGCTGACCACTTTCATTCAACTTCAGATAATGCAGCGCAATCTCTCGACGCACACAAAGACCAGCACCACAGGGCATCGTATCCGATAAACGCGGCAAATTGGACCAACGATCCTCCTTGAACTCACGAATCGCCAAATTTCCCCAGTAACGACGCGTCCACTCGGGTGGCTCTTCATCAAACGTCCCCCGGCATTGCCCACTCCAAGAACCAAGATAAGGCCGCTCTGAGGCAATCTTCAGCGCCGACTCCAGGAAATCAGGATCAAGGATGTTATCATCGTCAACGAAGATAAGTAAATCCCCTTTAGCCTCCCGAATGCCTCGTAGCCTAGCTGGAGTGAGGCCCAGTTTCTTTTCCACAATGAGTCTGGCCCCAGAATGCCAGCCAAGTTCCGCGTCAGGCGCACGTCCTGCTTCACTGGCATTGTCGATGAGCAGGAATTCCCACTGATCGGCAGGCAGCGTTTGAGCACGCAACCCATCCAAAGTTGCCTCGAGATAGTCTCGACGCGGGTTATGGGTACAGATGATGACGGAGATTTTCAAAATACGGGTATCCGCTTGCGATGAACTGAACGACCTAAAGCACCGCTAACATATCCTCACCACCCGATCTGGCGACTCGGTAGCCGAAACTCAAAAGTCGTTCGAGAGCTTCCTCTTGGCCGCGTTTGTCGAGATGTTTGATCTCGTAGTGGACAATGGCAGGGCGGATCTTATCGAAGGGAAAAAGGGAAAGGATGAAGCCATCGGCACCTTCGGTGTCTATTTGGAGAACATCTAGACGATCACCCGGAAGTTCAGACAGAATATGCTCAAAAGTAAGACACTGGACATATTCCTCTTTGATCATGGCTTCGAGGCCTGGAAACCATTGAGCGTGTTTTGCCACGGTGGCACGGTCGAAGGAGGCTAATCCGCCGGCCCAATCCGGCGCGTTCGGCCCTTCAACCGTGAAAAGGGAACGCTGCTGAGGCTTTGCATCAACAGCGGCATTTACAATCTGGATGCCGGAGTTCTCATGATAAAGCGCGGTAAGTCCCTCAGCCGCTCGCCTCTGAGGTTCCACCATGATTCCTTTCCATCCACTCTCCAGAATGTGACGCCGTAGAGGATCGTGAGTAATTCCGTCATAAACTCCGACTTGGACAAAGAACAAATCCTTACCGACTTCATGCATGCGGCGACAAACCGCATCGTCGAACTCCAAAACCCTGAGGTTCTTCATTTCCAAGAGTGGCTTTGGCACATGATGCAGACACTGAACTGAATAGCCCATTCTTGACAGTAAGTGTTTTAGAATCTGTTTCATAAGTTGGTATGTCCGTCGTTAAAATCTTTCTGTTTTCAGCCCGAGCCAATGCGCTTGGCGAGCTTTAGCTTCCAAAACAGGCGGACTCGGGTTTTCAGTTTTTCAAGTACACCCGTGAACGCTCCGGCAAATGCGCGAGCTTGACATAGAAGCATTCCGTTGGGTAGCCGCTGATAATAGGCCCGTTCAAAATGGAGGAGAAGATCACCGCCTGACATGGAGGAGAAGCGGATCTGTTTTAAACCTGCCCAATGGACGATTCGACTAGGGGCGGAGCCAGCTCTAACACTTGCGGCTTCAAATCCTGACATGCCATGCCCTGGCCACCGCATAAGGGGAAGACGCGCGACAGGAATGCCCTCACGAGCAGCTTTTTGATTCAATACATAGTTCAGTATTCCCTGATCACCTGGCATGAAGATTTCGGGATGTTTGAGGCGTCTTGGAAAGGTCCACTCGACCCAGGGATCAAAATCTGCGCGGGTGAGCACTCCAGACTTGCCGCCCCATTGGCCAGAGTTAAAGACAAAGGCTGGGCGCCGGGTGGTTGGATCGACCGTTGAAACAAGATCCCAATCATAATAAAGACGCCGCATTTCCACCTCAGACTGATCTTCTTCATCGACGATAAAGTCCGGCTTATCCCCTGCGACAAAACGTTCTTCCAGCGTTTCTATGACCGGCCCAGTCATCACCGTGTCTGCATCCAAAATGAGGAACGTATTTCCAGGCTCCGCAAATAGCGGCTCCAACTTCACAAACCCCCAACCGTAATGACCTGATTCCACAGGATAGACGCCGACATCCCAGAACTGTGCGACCTCCTTTAGAAACTCAGGTGGCAGTGGCGAACCTGGCAGAATCAGAACTTGAGCTCCAGGATAAAAATGACGGACGCTAGCAATGCAGATCCGTGCGAGTCGGAGATCACGGGAAGATGCGGCAATGAGAATCTGCATGAAGTGAAACTGAATATCGGACTACGCCATCTATTAAAGCAAAAGATCGAGTGCCTGATCGGTTTGGAATCAGTAGCGTCTTGAAAGATTGATCCCTAAACGGTGGCTGCTCATTTCGATCCAACGATAGCTGCACAATGAGACACCAAAAATCAGCAGTCCATAAAAGCTACACCATGCAAAGCGGACCGTTATATCGTGGATCTGGAAGTCTTTAAAACCTCCTGCGAACAATAGCAGCAGGGGTTGGTGAATAAGATAGAAGCTGTAACTGCAAAGCCCCAGTGTGGTCAGCGGCTTATAAAGGAAATTGAGGCCACTAGCTTTGGAATGGTTCTGCGTAGGATTGCTAGATGACAATCGGTGACTAAGCCAAACCGCTGTGCTGAAGGCCACCATGGTAAAGAGAAAATGACTCGTCGGTTCCCAAGCCCAAGTCAGGAGAACTAAACCGAGACAAACAATGAGTGGAATCTTTTTCTGACGAAGATTCTTCCCTGAAACATAACGATCTGCAACATAGGCTCCGATACACCATGACCACCAGTAACTCAGGGTTAAGAACTCACCCGGTTTCAGATCAATTCCACCGCAAGAAGCCCAGAACCGAAATCCCATTTCAATGAGGAAGATAAACGCTAATGAAAGCTTCCATCCCCATTTGGAGACGCTGAAAATGAGCGCTGGAAAGAGCAGGTACAACTGAGCCTCAACCGCCAAACTCCAGAAGGATGGATTGATGCTATAGACAATGGATTCTCGAAAATTTTGGAGCAATAGACCGTGCATTCCAATGTTCTTAAAACTGATCGGCGTAAGTCCTGCTTTCCATGCAATGGCCAGTGTCAAGAAGGCGAAAATTCCAAGCCAAAACCAGTAAGTAGGTAGAATCCGAAAGCCACGACGAATGAAGAATGGGAGCCAGTGCTTGTCCTTACTTTTGGCATAGCTGAGTTGGATGCAAAACCCACTAATGACGAAAAAGACAGCCACACCATACTTCCCCAAGCTTGCCAGGGTAAAGAAAAAATCAGATACCGATAACGGCAGGCTTCTCCAAACACCCGTCCAAGCCACCTCATGCCGATTAAGTACGGGATCGAGCGTATGAAAAAAGAAGACGCCCAAGACAGCGATTCCACGAGCTGAGTCCAAAAAAGCTAGATGCCCGTTGTTAACAGTTGGCTCAGACAAGGAACTCAATTTTGTTTGGCTTAGTCGGAGAACTACGATCCAGCTTAAGCCGACACAGCCTCTGTTTTCTCAGGCATGAAGTAAATAAAGATATTCTCACCCATCACCTCTTGGTGGAACGGACGTTTACAAATGGCTGCGTAAAAAGCATTTGAACAGCCCGCCTTAAAACGGTCATGCAGTTCAATGATAATGACATCCACTTTGGATAGCCAAACATCGGCATTTTCTTGGAACAGCTCTCTTTCAGCACCCTCAATGTCGAGCTTCAGCAGATTAATCCTTCCTGAAGGAATCTGTGATAAGATCTCCGGTATTGTGAGGGAACTCAAAGCTTGACTAGCTGAGATCGAAGGTGCGATTGATACTTCAAACTTCCATTTTTCAGCATCTAGATCCGTGATGAATACCGGCTCTTTATTCGGCCATAAGGCCGAAGCAATGAGATGCGTTTGGGGGAGATTTTTAGAGTTGCGCCTTAGTAGCTCGAAATTCGTTAAATCAGGCTCAATGGCCCAGATTTGAGCTTTGGGAAAGGTGTGGGCAAAGTAGCGCACGGAGGCTCCAATATTGGCACCAGCGTCAACAATGGTGAGCGGTGCGATCTGCAAAGGTGAGCGGTACTGGTGAGAAAGAAAAATCTGCTCGAAACAGTCAAAATCTGAGGTGCCTCGACGGAAGTAAAAAGGCAGAGAATCACTACTTAGTAGGATTTGGTCCTCAAATTTAGGATTTTTCAATTCAAAGAGCGCCAGACGCAAAGCATCTCTCCAGGCCATGGTGCTTTTTAAAGCCTTAAAACGTCGATAAACTCTAAACATAGTGTGAAAAAAATTAAGCGGCAGATTGCCAGATTGTTTGAGGAACAATGCAACCATGGTCCGGAGTGTGTAGAAAAGTACGACCAGGAGTTGGGGAGTGTGCTACCTCGAAAGTAACGCAGTCACGCACGAAATCATATGACTCCAAGTTATTTGGCCCGAGCCACGCACTGAGGCTGTAAGATCCTGGAATCAATGGGGGTAACTGAATAAGGAAACGTTGGCAACATGAAGTGTGATCCTCCGTCAAAAAACCTTGAGGAAAGGGCAAGGCTTGCATGATCACCCCCCCAGATAGTTGACTGATATCAAAAGCGATCATGGCGTCACGGTGAACTGCGCTCGACTTCATGAACTCACAGGCAACTTCAAGCGTTTGATGGGGCTGGTCCCCAAGAAGACTGATTTTGATTTCACGAAAGCCCAAAAGTTCAGGGGGCAGATTCGAACGAACCCAGGACTCTGATTGACTTTGAGCCTGATTCAAATGGGCAGCCACGCATTCCGCAGGGCTGGAATCCAAAATGAGAGACCCGTGATCCATCAGTAGGCAACGCGAGCACAAGCCAACAACGGCTCCTAAATTATGACTCACAAATAAAACCGTGCGGCCGCCTTTGGCGACTTCACCCATTTTGCCCATGCACTTCTTCTGAAATTCAGCATCTCCCACAGCCAGGACCTCATCGACGACTAGAACTTCAGGTTCAAGGTGGGCAGCCACTGCAAAAGCAAGCCTCACATACATGCCGCTACTGTAGCGTTTCACCGGAGTATCCAGAAAGCGTTCCACGTCAGCGAAGTCCACGATCTCATCAAATTTGGAGCGGATTTCCGCCCGCGACATGCCAAGAATGGCTCCATTGAGAAAGATGTTTTCACGTCCACTGAGTTCAGGATGAAAACCGGTGCCAACTTCAAGCAGGGAAGCAACACGGCCCTGAAGCGTGATCCGCCCCTTTGTCGGTTCAGTGATTCGGCTCAAAAGTTTGAGAAGCGTACTCTTGCCAGCACCGTTGCTGCCAATGATGCCCAAAACATCCCCCTGATGAACCTCAAAGGAGACATCTTTGAGCGCCCAAAACTCCTCAACACTATCCCCCTGAACCATCTGATTTCCGCGAACCAAGTCGAACGTCTTACGGGCCAGACTCCGCCCATGCTTCACCACGCTTTCACGGATAGACTGGTAGCTCTCCCTTGGGCCTTGATGACCTAAAAAGTAGCGTTTGCTCAACTGCTCAATAGAGATAACTGGAGTTGCCATTAGAATGCGGCGAATTGCCTGAAAGCTAGCATCAAAGAATGATTTGTTTGGCAGGATGGTGTTTTTCCCACCTTAGGAGTCCGTCGATCAACCCACCAATTCGGGATTGATTCGAAAGCGGGCGAACCCCTTCCATTTATGAATAATACGACTGCTCAAGGAACGCGGGAGTGGAGACGACAGCAATACCAGGAGAAGATAGCCAGAAGCATGGAGGCGCTTACTGGAAAGGCCTCGAGAAAAGCCCTTAGCCCAAAAATCCAACGCCGAACTCAACGAGCCTGCATTCAGCCAAAGCTCAGCTACGAGAAACTACAAACCTACCACAGAGCGCTGACGGATCCAATCCAGACCAGGCCCGCAACGGATCGCGTCTTCAAACTTCGCTAATGTCACCGATGCTGCCTGTAAATGCTTGGGCGAGCGCCGCTGCAGGACACTGACCTTGGCCTCTTCGTATTGCCAACGCACATGATGATCGAGCATGGGCACCTTCAAATACATAAAGCCGTTGCAAATAGCTCGGATGTGCAGATCCACATCCTGCCAACTGGGGAGCGACTCATCAAAGCCTTGGAGCTTTTCCAAAGCTCCCTTTCGCCAGATCGGAGCATTGATGATCCATGGGAATTCAAAGGACAAAAAGCGGCGCAGGTCATCCCCGAACATTTCAGCGGGTTTTTGCTGATGCCGATCCCCAGGGATTTCGACAAAAAATCCTGTCTGAAAAACCGCAAAATC
>JAPLUM010000142.1 GCA_026397605.1 Verrucomicrobiota bacterium
AAAGCGGTCGTAGGCGTGAATATCGGTAAGAACTTTGATACTCCGAATGAGGCCGCGGTGAATGATTACCTGTATTGCCTGAAGGTCGCCTATCCCGTGGCGGATTACATTGCTGTAAACATCAGTTCCCCTAACACCAAAGGCCTACGTGACCTGCAAGCTGAAGAGTCCATCCGACAGCTACTCGGCGCACTGAAAAAAGAGCAAGCGACCCTGCTAAAAGATACTGGCAAAAAAGTGCCGATGCTCGTGAAAATCGCCCCCGACCTAGAAGCCGCGCAGATTGAGGCCCTAGCCCGCGTCTTCAATGAGCTAGCTGTCGATGGCGTCATCGCCACGAACACCACCATCAATCGTGCAGCCATCACGGGACATCCTTTAGAAAACGAAGCAGGCGGACTCAGTGGCGCGCCAGTAAAAGTGCGCTCGACTGAAGTCATCCGTGCTTTCCGCGAACTGCTCCGCGAGCAAACGCCCATCATCGGCGTCGGCGGCATCCTCAGCGGAGCCGATGCCCAGGAGAAGCTCCAAGCCGGAGCCTCTCTCGTCCAAGTCTATTCCGGTCTCGTCTATCGCGGCCCCGGCCTAGTGCGGGATATTCTGACGAAATTGGGTTGATACATTCCTTTGCTCCGATCCCGTAGCAACAGGTCATCTCCTGACCTTCTGATTTACAAGAGACCTACTATCTGCCAGTCTGGTGGGGTGATGAAAAAAACATTCCTACTGAGCGCTTTGGTCGCCTGCATTCTCACGGACACCAGTCTAGCCCAGACCACGGGGCCGACCGTGACGAAACCACCTGCAGAGGAGTTTCTTCAGGATGGGGTGTGGACTGGCTCTCTCAAAGGTGGACGCTACATGGTAAAAAATGGGCAGATCATTGCTCTCTCCAAGCATGAATATGTAGCCGATGGCGTGGCTCGCGTTGTGGAGGTGAATCTCACGCTGAGCGGCCAATCGCATGTGCGCTTCTACTTCTTGGAGCCCGTCAAGCTGGAGGGCACTGGAGTGATTGCCTCGGGTCAGCAGGCCATTGATAAAGCACGCGCCCTGGTGCAGGACGCAGCAACTCGGATTTCGCCGACGCTCACCGAGCCCATAGTCGTTAAAAATTATCCTACAACGACTCATACCCATACCATTGAGTATGTGCTGAAGGAAGAGGCACGTTTGATTTCACTCTTTGAAAGTCTGGAAGCCGCTTTCCGTGATCCGGGTCGGAAGCACTTTTGGCGTGAATAGTCCTGCTGGTATTTCAGGTTGAATAAGTCTATTCGGAAAACCATACTCAACATCACTTTCCCAGTCATTCCCGCCACGATACCCATTATGCACCAGTTCTCATTTGCACGTTTATTCACCTTCGTTTCTCTTTCTGTGGGATTGGTTTCCTGCGAGAACGGACAGAATCCCTTTACTAAGTCCGCCGCGGGTGGAGCAGATCCCTATGTGGCCAATTATGCCAATGATGGCGGCTACAACCCCTATCCGGGTCAGCCTGGGACCATCGCCAGAAGTGGTGGTGCACCGACCTATGAGGCTCCTGTAGCGCCGATCGAAGCTTATCCTTATGCCTTCAATGCCCCGAGCGCCAAGCCCAAGCCGACCACAAGCAGCAGCTCAAGCTCCGCGCCGAAGAAAGTTGCCTCCAGCTCCATCAAACCACGCAGCACTTCCTCAAAGCCAAAGAGCACCGCGAAGAAGTCTGGTGGCAGTCACAAAGTCGTCTCGGGTGATTCTCTGTATGCTATCGCTCTGAAGCGCAAGACCACGGTGGCTAAGATCAAGGCTGCCAATGGTCTGAAGTCAGACCTGATCCGTCCAGGCCAAACGCTCAAAATCCCGTGATCTGGTAGCGCAGGCCAGCCAACGTGGCATCATTTTAAACTGACGCTGCTTGTGCTCTACCCCGCACTGCCGCAGGCTGGCATACGCGTATGAAGGATACTCTCGAAGACCTAGAGCAATACATGATGGATGTGATCATCCACAATCGGCGTGGATTGAGACCTTCCTTGTTGCGCACGCTTTTTTGG
>JAPLUM010000636.1 GCA_026397605.1 Verrucomicrobiota bacterium
TGACATAAAAACCAACGACTTGCGACTGTAGCACCCCACGCTTTTTGAGTGTGCCAACATAGCTCTGCAAGGTCCTGATTCAGAGAACTTGGAACCCGTAACTAGAAACTTGAAACTCGGATTTAGGTTTAGCGTGTCGGCCCGACTTCACCATGGTTTATTTCCATTTGGGGACGTGCCTCAGGAATGCGTTGTAGAAGCGGTATGTTTAGGCGCTCTTCGAGGTTCTTGAGTTGAGTGATCACGCTCGGAGTGCGCTGTTTTTTATCATAGGCCGTTTTCAAAAGCTCGTATCCTTTGACCCAGGATTCGCGGTCTGAGGACTGGGCGAACTGATAGCCGGCAAAGCGTGAATAGCTGTCTTTGTGGCTGATGCGGAAGACTTCCAAATAGCACTCAGCGGCTTTTTTGGGATCATGCACACGACGTTCATAAATCTCTGCCAGAGCATTCCAAAGGCGTGGGTCATCGGGGAGAAAAATTAAGGCTTCCTTCAGAATGTCGATACCGCGCTGGACATAATCTTGGTAAAGTTTCCCGCGAACCATGGGTTCGATCTTCTCATTGTAAAGGTAGCTGGAGGCGGCGTTGTAAGCCATGTGCCAGGAGGCTTCATCCCAATAATTAAAATATCTGGGCTGCAGACGTGTGGTGATTTGGAAAAGGCTGTCCACCTTACCCCAATTGATATTTTCCCACTCTCGATACGCCCGCAGATAAGTGATGCTAGCCACGAGGGATCGCAGGCCGCCGAGAGATGCCGCAAAGCTGGATTGGCCTAGGCTTTCACGTAAACCGATGCTCACAGGCTTGGAGAGCAGCTTCGCGGCACGGAGGTGGGTCGTAGCAGCCTGCTCGACTGGCAGCTTCACTGCGCCGAGGAGTAAAAAGACCGCTAGAGCTTGGTAACGGCGATTCATTAGAGTTCCTTTTCTACGAAGAGAAGATGAGAGACCACCGCATAGCCTGTGACATACATCGCCGCCGTGCCGACCATAACGCCGACACTGAAAGCTGAAACCAGCTCTCCATTGATGATCGTATCGACGACATCAAACACCCCCAAATCTGGAGTAATGACAGCTAACAGGGCCGAGCCAGCTTTTTTCATCATCTGATTCATGCCTTCGCTCAAAAAATACTCGCGGATGAGGCCTTGCCCATGTCCGATGATCGTTGTCAAAAGAGCAATCACCACGGTGAAAAGCGTGCTGCTCGCAAAGCAGGAGATCATGAGCGAAAGCGCAGCAATCACCGAAGCCTTCAAGAATATGGCCAAGACGCCCAGGTGGATGTTCCAGGTCAGGCCTTGCCTGCCGACAAATTCCTGGAGCTGGGCAATCGTCTCTGGAGTGGCTGTGCCTTCTTGCTTTAAGGCCGCCAACGCTTGTGCAAAGACGATGTTTTGCCGCAGCCAAAGGACGGCACTGAAGGCGATATCCATCAGGATCAATCCTGCGCCGATCAGCACAAGGACACCTAACAATTTGCCGATCAAATACTCATAGCGAGGCACGGGTTTAGACAAAATCGTGTAGAGTGTCCGATCCTCAAGATCACGAGGTAATAGCAGGGCTGTGGAGACAATGGCAATAACCACGCTGAATACCTGAAGTGCTCCAAACGATACATCTTTGAGCAGCTTCAGTTGCTGCTCAGGATTCATCACCGGAAAGGCAAAACCCGCTGCGACGACAATCACGCAGAAGACGAGCAGGAAGGCCATGATCTTCATGCGTACGAGCTGGGTGACCGTGGCAGAGGCCAGTGTCCAAATACGAGCGGGTGAAAAGGAACGGAACATGGTTAAACGAAAATAAGTAATGGGTCTTGAATACCCGGTTTTAAGCAAGGAGAATCACTGCGGCTCCTCTGTGGCTTCGAGAAATAGACGCTCTAGCGTGGTGCGTGAATGACCTGAGCGGACAAGCTTGGCCCCCTTACTTTCGACAAGTGAACGGATCTCTGCCAGCAAGTCCGGCGAGGCATTGGCTAGCACTAGTTCCGTCTCATTTTCCACAGAGATCAGATCATCCAGGCGACCTTCACGCACCATGGAGCCGTGCGCCATGATCCCGACGCGATCACAGACTTCCTGGATCTGCTCTAAAAGATGACTCGTCACTAGGACGGTGATGCCATTTTCTTTGAAGCCCATGATGAGATCTCTAATCTTCCGCGAACCAGCGGGGTCCACGCCTGCGGTGGGCTCATCGAGAATGACGAGGCGCGGCTGATGCAGCAAGGCCTGCGCTAGGCCAAGCCGCTGCAACATGCCTTTAGAAAAGCCTGCCACACGACGGTTCGCTGCATCTTCCAAACCTGTTAGCACCAACATCTCACGCGCTTTGTCTTTGAGGTCACGCCCAGTCATGCTGCATAGGCGACCATAAAAAAGCAGTGTCTCCAAGCCACTAAGATGTTTATAAAAATAGGGGTTCTCTGGCAGGAATCCGACATCTCGGCGGCTTTCCACCTCAGTGCTGGATTTACCAAAGATGGTCGTTTTACCGACCGTCGGTGCTAACAGACCAAGGATGGCTTTCATCGTGGTCGATTTCCCCGAGCCATTGGGGCCGATCAAGCCATAAACCTCTCCCGTTTGAACCGTGAGAGACACATCCTTCACCGCCACAAAAGCCTGCTTGCCAAGTCCAGCCTTGAAAACCTTGGTCAGGTTTTCAACGGTGACAGCTGCGGGGGGGGAATCAGAATCTGGCATGAGCTTTTATGAACGATTCATGCCCACTCTGTCAATACTGCAACGAGTAGATCCGCCAAACTATCCTTTTCGCGGCCTCACCTTGATCTCCACACGGCGATTCATACCCTGTTCCTCCACGGTGCCAGCGGTGCTGACGAGGGGTTTAGTTTTGCCCATCCCCATGGCCTGAATCCGGTCGGTGCCCAGACGAAGGGAGGCTTGAAGCCAATCGACAACGGCATGGGCGCGGCGCAGGCTCAGCTCAAGATTAAAATCTTCACCACCGAAGCTGTCCGTGTGGCCTTCGACGATGAATAGAGAATTGGGGTTCTTCTGAATCAGGAAACCCAGCTTCATCAGGCTCAAGCGCGCGCCTTCTGCCAGCTGGTCACTGCCATATTCAAAGAGCAAATCCGTCGGCATCAGGATCGGGGCTGTGCTGCCGCCCATGGTGCCGCCGCCGCCGAGCAGATCATCGAGATTGCTGAATCCTTTGACTCGGGTGCCCGCAGCATCGGTGCCTTGCCCCTGGGCTTTGACCTGGTCCAAAAGCTTCATGTCCACGCTGCCTGCATCACCTGGATCGAGGGCGCCGGCATCCATCAGCATTTGTTTTTCAGACACTGGTTTTGACAGGACATCACGCCTCAGCGTCGCCATTTCCTTGGCCATGTCAGGCGCAGCCAGGGCCTGGGGAGCTAACAGGGCAGCCATGTTCTCCATTTTTCCACCAGGTGTTTTCCCATCGCCAGGATCGCTGGCGCGCAGGAAGTTGGTCACCTCCCTCACATTCGGCGTCATGTCGATCTCTTGATTTTCTTTGATCATCTCTGCCTTATCAAAGTTGTCCAAATTGGCCTCAAAAGCTTTGATGTCAGGCTTATTCCCTGGGGCGATCAGCTCTGGAATCTCCTGGATGGCCTTTTGCTCCTGAAGCAGCCGCGGATCGATTTTGATACGATCTGGCATCTTGTTCGCCTGGATTGGCTGAATTTTCGATCCCATGACTAGGCCGATTTTATCCATGCTGACGACGAGGAAGCCGTGAAACAAGAAGGAAAGGATCAGCGCAAACATGATCCACCACTTCAGGCTCCAGTCTTCGCGAGAGCGAAAAGAGGCGCGCGGAGTGCTACTCCAGCCGGAGGATGAGGTGACGTCTGCCATGAATATGAGCTAGTATAACACGGCTTTTGACAGTGCGACATTGCATTTTCATTCGATCTATCTGGTCGATTCATGCCATTGATGAGGAAAATCCCCTTTGCCAAACGAGGTCTGGGAGCTATGTCTCAGGCCCTTAAATTATGAGCAAAAAAAGTGACTTCGGATTGATCGGCCTAGCTGTGATGGGCCAAAACCTCGTTCTCAACGTGGAAAGCCGCGGCTTCCAGGTGAGCGTCTATAACCGCACCACCAGCGTGACGGACGAGTTCCTTGCCAAGCATCCCGGCAAACAACTCGTCGGAGCCCACACTCTGGAAGACTTCGTCCAGAGCCTGGCTACCCCACGGAAAATTCACATCATGGTGAAATCCACCGCCGTCGTCGATAGCGACCGCGATGCTGTCGATGCCGTGATCGAGCAGCTGATCCCCCTCCTCGATAAGGACGATATCATCATCGACGGTGGTAACAGCTTCTACAAGACCACCGAGCGTCGCGACGTGTATCTTGCAGCTAAAGGCCTCCGCTTTATCGGCGCTGGTGTCTCCGGTGGTGAAGAAGGTGCCAGCAAAGGCCCCTCCATCATGCCTGGTGGTCCTGCCAGCACTTGGGAGGTCATGAAGCCGATCTTTGAAAGCATCGCCGCTAAGGTCGATGGCGAGCCCTGCGTGATCCACATCGGCCCAGGCGGAGCAGGTCACTACGTGAAGATGATCCACAACGGCATCGAGTACGGCGACATGCAGCTCATTTGCGAGGCCTACAACATCTTCAAACATGCTGGCTTCAGCACCGACGAGATGGCAGCCATCTTCAATGAATGGAATGAAGGCGAGCTCCTCAGCTACCTGATCCAAATCTCCGGCAAAGCCCTGGAACAAAAGGATCCAGAGACTGGCAAGCCAATCGTCGAGCTCATCGTCGATAAGGCTGGTCAAAAAGGCACTGGCCAATGGACGCTCATGAATGCCGCTGAAAACGCCATCGTCATCAGCACCATCAATGCCGCTGTCGAAGCCCGCATCCTTTCCTCCAAGAAGAAAGCCCGTGTCGCCGCCAGCAAGCTGCTCACTGGCCCGACGGTGAACATCACCACAGAAAAAGCGGCTCTCGTGAAGAAAGTTCACGATGCGCTCTACGCCTCCAAAATCATCAGCTACGCGCAGGGTCTGGACCTCATCAAGTCCATGGGCGAAGCAAAGAACTGGGGACTCGATCTCGGTCGTATCGCCAGCATCTGGCGCGGCGGCTGCATCATCCGTGCACGTTTCCTGAATAGCATCACCGACGCCTATCGCCAGAACCCAGAGCTGAGCAATCTCATGCTCGCTCCGTTCTTCATCGACGTCCTCAGCAAGACCCAGCAAAACTGGCGTGAAGTCGTCTCCATCGCTACCCTGAATGGCATCCCCTGCCCTGCCTTCAGCGCCAGCCTGGGTTACTACGACAGCTACCGTGCCGAGCGCCTGCCTGCCAACCTGCTACAAGCTCAGCGCGACTTCTTCGGTGCCCACACCTACGAGCGCACCGACAAGCCAGAAGGCCAAATGTTCCACACCGATTGGCCGGAAGTGATCGGCTAAAGTTGGCGAGTTGCGCTGCAACTCGCGCCTGTGAAGATCCAGTTGCAGCGCAACTGGGCTACTTTGAAAGGCGGCTGAAGCAATTCAGCCGCCTTTTTTGTTCTCACAAAACTCCCAGGGGTTACGCACGGAAAGAAGTTCTAAACCTAAAAACCAGTTTCATGTTTCAAGTCTAAGGTTTCAAGTCCTGGGCGAAGCTCAAAGCAGTGTGACCGAAGTAGCCGACACTTTTTGAGTTTTCTGATACTACGTCGCAGCGCCCTGACTGAGAGGCTTTGAACTTGAAACTTGAAACCTGAGACTTGAAACTCGGCTTTAGGCTAAAATCCCCCTCATTACAACTGTGCCTAAGCCCTGCAGAACCTGCTGGAGATTGCGGCTCTGACTTGCTTCTCGTGCTCTACCGCGCACTGTCTGGATCTTGTGACGATTGCTCAAGACAGAAATACTC
>JAPLUM010000428.1 GCA_026397605.1 Verrucomicrobiota bacterium
GAGCGGCTTTGGCATCACCGCTTTTTATTTCCAGCAGGTGAATGAGATGCGCCAAGTAGAGGCGGAACTACGGCTGAAGCACTACCTCATCAATGAACAACTCACCCGCCGCCCTGATGGTGAGCAGATGATGCCTGGCTCCGAATTTGCTGAACCTGAAGACGCCCTGGCACGCGAGCTTTTCGGCTCACCTTTTGACGAGCCGCCGCAGCCTGAACCAGGTCCGCAGCTCATGAGGCGTGCTTCCATAGCACGCGCCTTTGCTAGCGAGCAGGCACCGTATTACTTCACGCTCTGGTTCCGTGATGGGACGGTGCTGGAGCGCTCTCCCAATGCCCCACTGGCCAGCAAAGCACCGCCCTATGAATCGAACACGCAGTTCCGCAATACAGGCAGCGGCTTTGAGGTTTATGGATTCACACCACCGGGCGAGTGCATCCTCGTGGGCATCAGCAATACCAGTGTGCAGGCAGCGATGAGAGCTTTTACCTGGAAGATCGTCGCCGTGTGTGGCGGTGTGCTAGCCCTGGGACTACTCGGCGGCTGGTGGGTGGCCGCGCGAGCTATCGCACCCATCCGTGACATCAGTGCCACGGCGATGCGCATCGCCCAGGGAGATCTGAATCAGCGCATCCGCGTCAGTAATACAGACACGGAGCTGGGCCAGCTCACCGCGCTGCTCAATGATACGTTTACCCGCCTCGCAGCCTCGTTTGAGGAGCAGAAACGCTTCACCAGCGATGCCGCGCATGAGCTACGCACACCCATCTCCGTCATCCTCGCACAGACCCAGCTCGCCTTATCTAAAGAGCGCACGAATGAGGCGAACGTTAAAACCATCGAAATGACACGCCGCAGTGCTGAGCGGATGCAGAACCTCATCGAAAGCCTGCTCACTCTGGCCAAAGCGGATGCGGGTGCTAAGGAAGCGCGTGAACCCGTGCAACTAGACGCCCTCACCCGAGAAAACCTGGATGAAATCCGCCCTCTGGCTGAGCAGCGGCAGATCACACTGCATGGTGACTTTTCACCCGCCGCATGTCAGGCCCACCCCAGTCATGTGACGCAGATTTTAACCAACCTACTGGCGAACGCCGTGAAGTACTGCCGCCCTGGAGATCACGTCCACATCAGCACGCATCGTCACAACGGTCACGCCATCCTGAAAGTGGCAGACACCGGTCCCGGTATCGCCGCCGAGCACCTGCCGTATCTTTTTGACCGCTTTTACCGTGCAGATGCCTCCCGCAATCGCAGCACTGGCGGCGCAGGGCTCGGCCTAGCCATTTGTAAAACTTTGGCTGAAGCGCATGGCGGTCACCTACGCGTCGAAAGTGTGTTGGAACAGGGCACCACCTTTGAGCTGACGCTGCCTGCCTTGAATTAGCTATGCATGATCCTGTGTCACGCGCAACTCTAGCGGGCCAATGGGTAATGAATCGGCGCGCAGGATTGGGGCGGATGCTTTTGAGTACTTCAAAGCCATCACAACCAGGCAGCATCACGTCGAGAATGATCGCATGCCATGGCGCAGCGAGGGCGCGCTCAGCCCCCTCAGGACCGGTGTGCGCCAGCTCGACAAAGTAGCCCAGTGGCACCAGATAATCCCGGATCAGACCCGCAAGCTTCCGATCATCATCAATGATGAGGATGTGAGTGAGGCCATCTTGGAAGGCTGTTGGTTCAGGAGTCATTGGAGGCTGATCTTATTCGTTGGCAGAGGTCGCTGGCGCATTTTTTCCTGGAGGCTGAAAAAGGATATCGATCCCCTCTTTACGAAAGCCTTTTTTCACCTCTTCCGCCAGCTGGGCATAGCTACGCTCTCTGAGGAGATGCTTCGGCAGTGCTGCCTTTAATTCATCTGGAGTCTTGGCCAGTTTAATGGCGCGATAAAAAGCGATGATGTTCGCCCCGTCACCTGCGCCGTCCATGTGATAAAAGAAATAGGTAAGCATGCCTGCTGAGCCGTAATTCTGCGTCGCCTGCCCATTGACCAGCGCAGCAGCCCAGCGCCGCCCGTCTAAACCCATGAGCTCTTCGAGATCCAGCATTTTGAACTGTTTACCATCGCCATCCCACCCGTTCATGCGCTCCGCATACTTCTTGAGACGCCGCTCGATGCCAATGAAACTGAACTTTCCATTGCCATCATACTCAGGAATTTCAGCGTATTCGGCAGCACCTTCGACCATCCAGGTCGAGAGCAGGCCGAGCCAGCGATTCATCATTTGATGAGTGATCTCATGAATAAGGGTGGCATTATCGTCATCACTGCCACCTTCCAAAATCACACGGCTACCTGCCATTTTCACGCCTAGACTACTCAGGGGAACCATCAGGGCTTTTTTCCCTGACATGTAGATCCCGCCAGATCCTTCGACTCCGCCTGCCGCCATGTAGTCTGATTTGCCAGTGAAAAGCCTTGCCAGATAACTGGTGCGCAGTTTTTCAGGCTCGGGCTTGAGATCCAGTGGCAGCATACAATTCAAGAGCCAGGTAGCCTCAAATAGACGCCCAAACTCCTTCACAACATTGGCCCCTAGTTTAGAGTCACATTGGAACTCATAGTGCGGTGATTTATAAATATACTC
>JAPLUM010000005.1 GCA_026397605.1 Verrucomicrobiota bacterium
ATGATGCCTTTCGCGCCCATACACGCATTGGCGAGTCCTTGCTCTCCGGGCGTCTATCATTTCCCGCTGGCAAAGCGAAGCGGCTCATTCTCTTCAGTGACGGCCTAGACACCACCAGTGCACTCGCAAGCGCATTGGATCGGCTGAAGCAGGAAGGCGTGGATGTGCGCTTTGCCTCGCTCAAGACTCTCGCTGAAGCAGAAGCCGCCATGCTCTCTCTCAGCGCAGCCTCCACCACCGCCTTTCAAGGAGAGATGCTGCGACTCACCGCACGGGTCATTTCCAATCAAGCCATGAATGCCAAAGTCCGCCTCATCAATAAAGGCGTGGCCGTGCAGGAGAAACCCGTCAGCCTCAAAGCGGGGGAGGAAACCAAGGTCTGGTTCGATACTGAGATGACCAATCCCGGCCCCAGCGTCTGGGGCGCAGAGATCGTCCCCGAGCGGGATCACTTCCCCATCAATAACGAAGCCACCACCACCATCAGCGTTCGGGGTAAACCCAGGCTGCTTGTCATCCATCAAGACGATAAAAAAATGCGCCCGTTTGTCCGCGCCATCAAGGAGCAGGAGTTCGATGTCGATCTGCGTGGAAAACGCGGCCTACCCACCGGCATGGAGGATCTCGGTGCCTTTGATGCCGTCCTGCTCGCCGACATCGCCGCCACCGACATGACCCCGCGCCAGATGAATCTCATCCGCAGTTACGTCACCGACTTTGGTGGCGGCCTCATCATGACTGGCAGTGACAATAGCTTCGGACTCGGTGGTTACTATAAATCACCCGTGGAGGAGGTGCTGCCGCTCGTCTCCCGCTATGAGAAGGAGAAAGAGAAGCCATCGCTTGCCATGGTGCTCGTCATCGACCGCAGTGGCTCCATGTCAGGCCTGCCGCTGCTAATGGCACGCCAAGCGGCGAAGAGTGCTGCCGAACTCCTCGGCCCACAGGATCAGATCGCCATCATCGCCTTTGATGGCGATGCGCAGATCGTCTGTGACATGACCTCCGCCAGCCAGCAGGGCACCATCCAGGCGGCTATTGACTCCATCGACGATGGCGGCGGCACCTTCATGTATTCCGGCATGGTCGCAGCCAAAGAGATCCTGGACCGCACCACCGCCAAAGTGAAGCACATGATCTGCATGACCGACGGCCAAACGCAGGAGGCCGATCACATGGGCCTCGTGCGCCAGCTCACCGACAACGGCGTCACCGTGTCCACCGTCGCTCTCGGCAGCGGCTCATCCCGCGAGCTGCTTCAAGAAATCGCCGAAGCGGGCAAAGGCCGCTACTACGAGAGCGAGGACCCCGCCGCGCTGCCGCAAATTTTCACCAAAGAGACCACGCAAGCCTCCAAAAGCGCCGTGCAAGAAGGCGTCTTTACCCACATTGGCATCACCGAGCATCCCATGATCAGTGGCTTTGAAGCTGAAGGTCTTCCTGTAACCCTCGGCTACGTCATGACCGAGTCCAAGCCCACGGCCCAAGTCCTACTCGGAGCCGAAAGTGGTGATCCCTTACTCGCTGTGGGTCGCTTTGGCCTCGGCATCGGTTTAGCCTACACTGGCGACCTCACCGAGACCTGGGGCGGCGAGTGGCTAGCCTGGGACGGCTGCGGGCGCTTCTGGGCACAGGTGCTGCGTGGAGCCCTGCGCCAGTCCGACGTCAAGGGCCTGGACGCACGCGGAGAAGTCAGTGACAGCCACTGGATCATGCGCATCGAACGCCGAGACGACTCCGGTGCCCCCGTCTCCGGTATCCGCTGGGACTCCCATGCCCTGGATGAAACCGGAGCCACCCAGAACATTCAAGTCCAAGAAACCGGCCTCGGCCGTTATGAAGCCCACGTCCCCCTAGGCACTCGCAAGCACCTCAGCCTACGCCTGCATGACAAAGACCATGACAAGCTAGAAGTGAAGCACTTTCACACTCCCTATCCCGCCGAGTATCGCCTGGATGGCAAAGTCCCCGAAAGCATCCGCGCCCTGCCGCCTTTCGCCTCAGCATCCGTCCTTCAAGATCTCGCCAGCGTCCCCCAGTTGCAGCCGCTCGGCTACTGGCTCGCTTGGCTGGCCTTGTTAATGCTGCTCATCGGCGTGCTGCTGCGGCGGGTGTGATTCATGAACTATCCACCCTTTGAATGAGAAGGCTCACTCTTCCTATCCGGCCTACGCAAACACATCCGTCACAGCTTTGCCTTTGCCGTCTTCGGTCACGTAGAAGGGGCGGCCTTCGATGGTGTATTCGGTTTTTGGACTGATGCCCATGGCGGTCATGATGGTGGCGTGCAGATCCATGACGGAGACGGGAT